>JBIKMD010000218.1:0-6627 GCA_044359465.1 Myxococcota bacterium | reverse complement strand
TACGGCCGTAGCAACAACCCAAAGTCGCAACGCCCGCATCCTGCAACGCCCGCATCCTGCAACGCCCGCATCCTGCAACGCCCGCATCCTGCAACGCCCGCATCCTGCAACGCCCGCATCCTGCAACGCCCGCATCCTGCAACGCCCGCATCCTGCAACGCCCGCATCATCCGGGCCCCAGTCACCTCGAAAGAGCACCCTCGCCAACGGAAGACACACGAACGCCGCAGCTCCAAAGCCACCGCATATCCCCGTACCTCACCTCTTGACCCGCCCGGCGCGCCGCATGATGCCAAACACGTGACCGACCAACGCCAAAGACTCCTCGCTCTTCTCACGGAACGCTCTTTCGCCAAGCGAAAAGTCACGCTCGCCTCGGGACGCGAGAGCGACTTCTACATCGACTGCAAGCAGACCACGCTGCATCCGGAGGGCTTATTGCTGAGCTCCGAGCTGTTCGTCGAAGCGCTGTCCAAAATGAAAGCGCGCGGTTTACGCATAGACGCAGTCGCTGGCCCGACCCTGGGCGCCGATCCCATCATCAGCGGCATCTCGCTTGTGTCGCAGCAGCGCGGCCTCCCACTTCCAGCGATCATCGTGCGCAAAGAGCCCAAAGGCCATGGCACGGGCGCTTACCTCGAAGGCATCGACAAGCTGCCAAGTGGTTTGCACGTCGCAGTCTTCGAAGACGTCGTCACCACAGGCGGCTCCATGCTCAAAGCCGTCAACCGTCTGCGCGAGCACGGCTACAGCGTCGAACACACCTTTGCGCTGGTGGATCGCAGCGAAGGCGGCCGTGAGGCCATTGAAGCGGAGAAGCTCTCGCTCACCTCGCTATTCACCCGCGCCGATTTCCCATGACCCCGCCCTCTTCTCACGCCCTGCTGGCCCCCGGCGCTGAGAGCTGCTAACGCCCACCTCGTTCCATGCGCTTTCTGTACTCCGCACTCTCTTACGTCGCTCACGGTGCGCTCGCTCCGTTGTTCCTTGGGCACCCCAAGCTCAGAGACGGCGTGAAGCAGCGCCTAGGGCTCGAGCCTGGCCCACCGCTGGGTGAGGGGTTGCGCGTGTGGTTTCACGGCGCCTCGGCCGGTGATTTGCTCGCGCTACGCCCGACGATCGCAGCCCTCAAAGAGATCGAGCCGCGCGTGGTGCCCATGCTCTCGACGATCACCAACAGTGGTCACGCCATGGCCGAGCGCGAGTTCAAAGACGTGCCGCTGCGCTATGCGCCCTACGACATGCCGTTCTCTGCGCAGCGAGCCCTGGACGCGGTGAAGCCCAAGATCTTGGTGCTCGAGTACACAGAGCTGTGGCCCAACTTCATCTCGGCGGCCAAACGCAGTGGGGCCAAAGTAGTGCTCCACAACGGCCGTTTCTCCGCGAAGAACGTACCCAACTACAAGTTGCTCTTCCGCGCCATTGGCAACGTTCTCGACGATCTCGATTTGCTGCTGATGCGCGACGAAGAAGAAGCCGCGCGGGCGATTGAGATCGGAGCGCACATCGACCGCGTGGTGGTCACCGGCAACACCAAGTTCGACAACCTCCGTGAGCCCGGTGCCGTTCCTGAGCCCATTCAGCGTGTGATCAAAGCCATGGGTTGGAAGAAAGACGACCTAGTCTGGGTCTGGGGCAGCACGCATGAAGGCGAAGAAGAGATGCTCTTTGACGGCTACAAGCGGCTCAAAGAACGCTTCCCATCGCTGCGCCTAGTGATTGCGCCGCGCTACGTTGAGCGCGCCAAAAAGGTGAAGGAACGTTTTGGCGCCGTTCTCCGTACACAACCCCACAAAAACGACGTGCTCGTGGTGGATACCATTGGCGAGCTCTTCGATTGGTACGGCGCCGCCACGTTGGTGTTCATTGGCGGCTCGTTTGTCAGCCGCGGCGGGCAAAACATCTTGGAGCCAGCGGCGCACGGTAAACCCGTCACCTTTGGCCCACACATGGAAAACTTCGCAGACAGCGTACAAGTGCTGCTTGGCCGCGGCGGCACGCAGGTCAAAGACCCGGAGCAGCTCATTCGTGTGACGCAGGAGCTCTTGGAACGCCCCGATGAAGTCGCCAAGCTCGGCGCTATGGCGCACGACGCGGTCATGAGCGTCAAAGGCGCGGCCCGGCGTAACGCGCAACACCTGGCAGACGTCCTCCACGCCATTCCGTCACCCTAGACGCGATCTTTGATTGCGACGCGGCGCGTGTGCGCTAACAACTCCGCCATGGTCGAACGAGTCAAACACGAACGCATTTTGCTACAGCGCCCAGCGCGCGTGTTCGTGAGCAACGGCGCTAACGTCAATTTCGAGATGTTTTGCACGAGCCGCGATCTGAGCATCAGCGGCATTTTTCTCAACAGTGAAGGTCTGCTCCGCATCGGCATGCAAGTGCAGATCGATCTGGAGGTGCGCGGCAACGAGATCCTGAACTTGAATGGCGAAGTGATTCGCCGCATCGAGTTTGGCGACCGTGAGCACCCGCCGGGTTTCGCCGTGAAGTTCGGCGTGCTCTCACCAAAGAGCCACGAAACGCTGCTGCGCTATTTCGTGACGGATAAGATCCTCGTGTTCTCGAAGATCTTCAGGGAACACTTCCCGCACTTGGACAAGAGCGTCACCGAGCAAGACCTCGCGCTGGTCGTCAACCTCTGGGAAGACAACCGCCACGCCCTCGCCGAAGAATCGCGTGTCGCGCCGGTCAAACCACCGCCGCAGATGCTGGATCAAACGCCTACACGACGGCCTGCGCCGGACCGGACACCTGCCCGTCCGCTGTTCCAACCGCCACCAGCCCGGCCCACCACAAAGCCGGTTGAAGAGAAAGGCGGCAAAGGGAAGCCTAGAAAGGTATGATCAGAGCATGATTCGCGCTGATCTCATCCGCTTCAAAGCCAACTCGAAGCTGTTCTCGCTCATGGACGACGCTGGCATCGACCGTATGGCCAACGTCGCAACGGAAGCCAACTTTAAGGCTGGCGACGCGATCATCCAAGAAGGCGAGCGCGGCAATCTGTTTTATCTCATTGTCGCCGGCAATGTACGTGTCGTCGCCGATGGTCTCGAAGGACCCAAAGAGGTCGCCCGGCTCGCAGCAGGGCAGTTTTTTGGCGAGATGGCAGTACTAAACGACGAACCGCGCACCGCCAGCGTCATTGCCATTGCCGATGTGCGCTGCCTCGCATTCGCCAAGAACGATGTGGTCGCCATTTTGAACGACTACCCCAAGATCAGACAAGTGCTCGGCCTAGTAGGACTCAAGCGGGCCGAGCAGCTCATTGACGCCCAAATGAAGTAGCCCCCGTGGCGCCCGGTTTGCCACGCCCTATCCCACTTGTGTTTTGCGCATGCGTCATTGACCTCTCGCGCGGGGAGCATTAGGCCGCGCGGCGGAGGCAGTTGTGTCACTCGAAAAGCTCCGCGAAACCTACCATCGCCCGCTCATGGACCTTCTTTACGATGCACAGCGTGTGCACCGCGAAAACAACGATCCCAACGAAGTGCAGCGCTGCGCTTTGCTCAGCATCAAGACGGGCGCATGCCCTGAGGATTGCGGCTATTGCTCACAAAGTGGGCGCTTCAAAAGCGGCACGAAGGCTGAGCCACTCATGTCCGTTGACGCGGTGCTCGACAACGCCCGAAAGGCCAAAGAAGCCGGCGCGCAGCGCTTCTGCATGGGCGCCGCTTGGCGCGGTGTGCGTGATGGCGAGCAGTTCGACCGTGTGCTCAAAATGGTCAGTGGCGTCCGCGAGCTCGGTATGGAAGCCTGTGTGACCCTTGGCATGCTCAACGACGAGCAAGCGCAAAAGCTCAAAGACGCAGGGCTTACGGCCTACAACCACAACCTCGACACTTCGCGCGAGCACTATCCCAAAGTGGTGTCGACCCATACCTTCGATGACCGCCTCACCACCATCAAGTCGGTCCAAAAAGCCGGTATCAACGTGTGCTGCGGCGGCATTTTGGGAATGAACGAGACTGAAGACGACCGGCTCAAGCTGCTCAATGAAATGCTGTCGTTCACGCCTCCGCCGGAGAGCATTCCCATTAATACACTCATGCCCATGGCCAATACGCCCATGGCAGACGCCGAGCCTGTAGATTCGATTCAGCTCGTGCGCCTCATTGCAACCACGCGTTTGTTTTTTCCGAAAGCGCGCATTCGTTTGAGCGCAGGACGCGAACGCATGAGCAACGAGCTACAGACCTTGTGTTTCCTCGCGGGCGCGAACTCGGTGTTTTTTGGCGAGAAGCTGCTCACGGCTGCGAACCCAAGCGTCAGCGAAGACGCGCAGCTCTTCAGCGCACTCGGAATGTAAATGTCAGCGTGGCTGTACTCGCGCCTGCGCCGCGTGCTCGATGAGCTCGAGCGCAAAGGCCGCAGGCGCACTCTCTCGCCGCCCTCTGGGCATGATTTTTCGTCGAACGACGTGCTCGGCGCGAGTGCTGTTCACCCAGAGATTGCAGCCACCGCTTCTCGCCTACTACGTGGCCATCGGCGCGAATGGGATGCCGTAGAGGCCGCGCTCGCCGCGTGGCACGGCGTAGAAGCAACGACGCTCTTCAATACCGGCTACGCGGCGAATCTTGGCGTCCTGAGCGCTTTGCTCATGGAAGGCGATTACGTGCTCAGCGATGCGCTGAACCACGCCTCGATCATCGACGGACTACGCAGCACGCGCGCCGAACGTTTCATCTACAGACACGGCGACGTCGGACATCTGCGCGAGGGTTTGGCACGCGCCAATGGTCGCCCCACCTTCATTGTAACGGAATCCCTGTTTGGCATGGACGGAGACATTCCCGATTTGAAGGCCATCGCGGCATGTGATGCAGCGCTCATCGTGGACGAAGCGCACGCCACAGGTGTGTTTGGTCCGCGTGGTTCTGGCTTGGTGGATGCGCTCGGCGTACGCGACCGGGTGGTTGCGAGCGTGCACACTGGAGGCAAAGCGCTAGGGGTTCCAGGTGCCTACGTCGCGGGGACGAAGTTGCTGCATGACTTTCTGGTCAACACCTCGCGCAATTTAATCTTCACGACGGCGCTGCCGCCGATTGCTGCAACCTGGTGGGCAGAAGCGCTCAGCAGCACGCAAGCGAACGAGGCGGGGCGTGCACGTGTGCAAGCGCTGTCAGACCATTTGCGAGCCGCTCTGAGCGCGCGCGACGTTCCGCATCTTGGCGAAGCATACATCGTGCTCATTCCGGTGGGTGAAGACCACAAGGCCGTCGCGCTAGCTCAGCGCCTACAAGCGTCTGGCTTTGACGTACGGGCCATCCGGCCGCCCACAGTGCCCGAAGGTTCGGCGCGATTGCGCATTTCCATTCACGCCAATCACGACGAAGCGTTGCTCGATGCATTGGCGGTCGCGCTTGCTGCCGCTTGGAGACAATTATGAGAGTGATCATCGTTGGAACGGATACAGACGCGGGAAAAACCGTTCTCTCCGCGTACTGGATGAGTACCTTCGCAGACTTTTCGTATTGGAAACCGCTGGAGACCGGTGAAGCAGACAGTGCGCGAGTCAGAACACTTGTACCGAGCGCCACCATTCATAAAAGCGTGTTGCATCTGCAAGAAGCGGTCGCACCAGCGTTAGCAGCGCGGAACGCAGGTGTGCAGATGCCGAATACGCGCGGGCTCCTCGCGGCCCGGCCGAGTGGCAATCTGCTCATTGAGACCTTTGGGGGACCGTTCTCGCCGCTCGACGACAGCAGCTTGCAGCTCGAGTGGATCAAAGCCGCTGATGCGCACCTAATCCTGGTCACGTCGTCTTCGGTAGGCGCCATTGGCCGCACCTTCGCCACCACCGAGGCGCTCGCAGCGCACGGCGTTGTCACCAAAGCCGTGGTGCTCATGGGGCCGCGAGACCCTTACGCAGAGGAATGCATCGGGAAAAAATTCAACGTATTCTCTTTGCCCGGTTTCGAACACGGCACGCCCGCTTTCACAGAGCACCGCGCGACTCTGGAAGCCCTCCGCGCAACGCTGCAACCGGCACCAGACAACGCGTTATTGGCGCGCGACAAGAAGGTCACCTGGCATCCCTACACCGCGCTGCTCGAACAAGAACCCATGCTGCCCGTGGTGAGCGCGCGTGATGAGTTTCTGAAGCTGCAAGACGGACGGCAGATCATCGATGGCATTTCGTCTTGGTGGACCATCCTGCACGCGCACGGTCACGCCCCCTTGCTCACAGCGCTGAACCGAGCAGCAGCAACCTTGGATCACGTTATCTTCGCCGGTGCCACACACGAGCCCGGAGTCGCCCTTGCCGAGCTACTACTCAGCAGCGCGAAGATGGGCGACGGCCGCGTATTTTATTCGGACAACGGAAGCACGGCGATCGAAGTCGCGCTCAAGATGGCGTTCCATTATTGGACGCTCAAAGGAGAACAACGCGCGCGCTTCATCGGCTTTGAGAACGGCTATCACGGTGACACCTTCGGCGCGATGTCGGTGAGCCGCGATCCGGTCTTCTTTGGCCGCTTCGAGCCGCTGCTTTGCCAAGCCGATATCATCCCGCTCGATCCAGCGGCACTAGCGGCGGCGTTAGAAAAACACCCGGTAGCCGCCGTCATCATCGAGCCACGCCTGCAAGCTGCGGGCGGCATGCGTTTTCACTCTGCG
>JBIKMD010000217.1:0-6630 GCA_044359465.1 Myxococcota bacterium | reverse complement strand
GGTCCGCCAACACCAACGAATGCATAGCACTTGCCTGATTCTAGATTGATTTCCCAGTCAGAGCGCTTCCCGTAGCCGCGCAAGGTCGTTCCCATCGGCGAAAAACCTTTAGCCAGAATCTTGGCAACGTTCGCTACTTCACGGTCGAAGTCGAGCGCGGGAGCAGGCGTTACGAATGGCTTGGCTGGCGGCGCAATTGCCGGTTTAGACGCGGAAGTGTCTGGCACCAGACGGGGCGGCTCAGCTTTCAGGTCGTCGTCGTCATCGGCATCTACAGGTTGTCCTGACAACGCGCTGATTGCTTTCTCGAGTTCGCTTGCGACCTGTTGTGGACAATACTTTTTAGCGTCATTCGCTAGCTCGCGCAGGCCGCCGACAACGGTTTGTGCGCTTGCGGCGTCCTTGGCCTCTTTGCTCAGCTCCAATTGCATACGTGCTGCTTTCACCTGCACTTTGAGTGTGTCGGTGCATGGCTTAGGCGCGGACGAAATCGCATCTTGGGCTGCGCGCATGCATGCAATAGCTGTGTCGAGTGCCGCTGGTACGGACAAAGAAATCGAACATACGAGTGCTATGAAGCTCATTGTCCCAATATGACATGAAAACGCAGCCTCAAGCATTGCGCATTTTGTGGTTGGAGATACAGTGGTCGTGATCCCTCTGCGCAGTTCGACAGGCATCAAGCAACGAACCCCGGACAGAGTGCGAACAGGGTGGTGAATCTCGTCGCGGTGTGCACGCCCACCGCCTCTTGCGAGGCGAGCAAAGCCGATTCGTCGGCCGCGCGTTGTGCTGGGAAGCCTGAAGTGACGATACCAACCGCCCACCTTAGCCCACTAGCTAGGGGTTCGGCTTTCCGCCATCGACCAGCGCGGAGTGGATCCTTTAATCTTGCTCGAGCGGAGCGTTGCTTCGCTGGCGCAGCCAGTGGTCCGCCAACACGAGTGCCACCATCGCTTCAGCCATCGGAATGAATCGCGGCAAGAGACAAGGGTCATGCCTCCCCTTGGTTCTTATGGTGGTTTTTTGACCTTGCTTGTTCACCGTTTGCTGTGCGCGGGGTAAGCTGCTTGTTGGTTTTATCGCTGCCCGCATGACGATCGGCATTCCAGTTGTCAGACCGCCGAGCATGCCACCGTGCCTGTTGGTCTTGGTTGCGATTTTGCCGCGCCTGCCGATGAAGATGTCGTTGTGATCGCTCCCGCGCATCGTGACCGCGGCGAAACCACTCCCATACTCAACGCCAACTACGGCAGGTAGCGAAAACAAAGCCTTGGCAAGGTCCGCTTTCAGTTTGTCGAACACAGGCTCGCCGAGTCCGAGCGGGACGTTCGTCACGCAGAGCTCGGCAACCCCGCCAATGGAATCCTGATCCTTTCGAACCTTTTCGATGAGTGCAATCATTCGCTTGGCCGCGCGTTCATCAGGACATCGAACGATGTTTGCGCTTCCATCCGCGAAGGTCTCCACCCGTTTCTCGTTGATTTGCTCTGGTTCGTCGATTTTTGCCACGACGGACCCCACTTGAGCGACCCAACCCACTATCGTGGTGCCAGACACCTCTGCGAGCAGCTTCTTCGCGATCACGCCAGCCGCCACCCGCGCGACTGTTTCGCGTGCGCTTGAGCGGCCTCCTCCGCGGTAGTCACGAAACCCATATTTTGCGTCGTAGCCAAAGTCGGCGTGGCCAGGACGATAAAGGTCCTTGATGTCCGAGTAATCTTTGCTGCGCTGGTCTTCGTTGCGAATCAGAATCGCTATCGGCGTGCCTGTCGTTCGCCCCTCAAAAACGCCGCTGAGAATCTCGGGCTCATCGCTTTCTGCTCGTTGAGTGACGATATGGCTTTGTCCTGGTCGACGGCGTGCCATGTCATGATGGAAGTCCTCTTCTTTCAGTCGGAGGCCGGCCGGAACGCCATCAACAATGACTATGTTTCCAGCCCCATGGCTTTCGCCTGCAGTCGTAATTCGGAAGCTTTGACCAAACGAGTTACCCGCCATGAAAGCACTGTAGCCGCAAAGTTCTCGCTTCGCGAAATCGTAGAAGTGTCTGGCACCTCTTCGCTCGACGAGGAAGCCGGGTTGCCGTACAATCAAGCCATGCAAGGACGTACGCTGTTGTTTGTGTTGGGTTGTCTCGTTGCACCAAATGCCTACGCGGGCCGATTCGAGGGCACGCTGCACATGAAGGTGACACACCGTCATGGGGGCGGCACGATGCGGGTCATGATTGGAAAATCAGGCGTGCGGAGCGAAGTAAAAGTGACGACGCCCAATGGCGGCCAAATGGATATGGTTTTCTTGCAGCTCTTCAAGAATGCCGATGTTGCGTATCGAATTGACGACTCAACGAAGACCTACACGGAGATCGATCTCAAGGCGGCTCGTGAAGGGCGACCGAAAAACGAAGGCGCCGGTTATGTCGCGAAAAAGGTCGGCGTAGATTCTGTCTCCGGCTACTCGTGCACGCATGTGCTGATCACCGATGCCAATGGCAACGAAACGGATATGTGGACAACCAAGGAGCTAGGCGACGTTCAGGAGATGACGAAACTCATGGGACCAAATGCGCCTGCCAATGAAGGCATGAGTGCGGCCCTGAAAACCGTTGGGGCTGAAGGTTTTCCCGTGAAGGTAGTACATCGCTCGGAACATTCGACGGTGGGGGAGACTACAATGGAGCTCACGAAGGCCGACCGACAGGCGCCACCTTCTTCCTCCTTCGCTCTGCCATCGGCGTACCGAAAAATAGAGCTACAAAAGCACGATGACCACGGTGTGAAGCCACCAGGCGCTTTGTCTTCTCCGGCAAAAAAACAGCTGGAAGAACGTCTGAAGGGTCTTAGCCCAGAAGAGCGAGAAGCAGCATTGCGCCAACTTCGCGCGCAAGGTGTGTTGGTTGACTGAAGGGCGCCGCGCCCCTCAGAGATCGACGACCAAGCCTTCGCGCGCCACTAACGCATGAGCGAAAATCTTCTTGGCTTCTCGCTCGATCTTAGCCATTGCTTTGTCATCATTCATTGGGTCGTGATGATACAAGTAGAGCTGTTTGACCTTGGCGGCCTTGGCCACCCGCACGGCTTCTTGCCATGTTGAGTGTCCCCATCCCTTTTTTCCGCCATAGCTCTCATTCGAGTACATGGCGTCGTAGATGAGGATAGAGGCGCCCGAGCAAAAGTCGATGAGCTGCTTGTCGCCCTGTCCGTCGTGCTCATGATCTGAGGCGTAAACGATGCTCGCTTTGCCTACTTGCGCTCGATAGCAGATGGCCGCGTTCGGGTGATTGAGTCGTCCGACTTCAATCTTAATGCTGCCAACCTCGAACTTATCGCCAGGCTTCACGTCGAAGAAGTTCATCTTCGACGGGAGTGTTGAAAATTCCACGGGAAAGCTCGGGGCCGTGAATTGGCGCATCAGCGCTTCTTTGGGGCCGCCGCCTTCCTTGCTCTCTCCATAGAGGTCCAGGACTGTGTCGGGCTTGAAAATGGGGGTGAAGAACGGAAGCCCGAGCAAGTGATCCCAGTGGTAGTGACTGAGCAAAATCGTCGCTTTGACGTTGGATTCGGGCGCGAGCCGATGCCCAAGTTCACGTAAGCCCGTGCCAGCGTCAAAGATGACTCTGTCCGTACCCGAGCGAAGCTCGACGCACGCCGTGTTGCCACCAAATTTGCTCGTGGTGGTTCCTGGCGTCGGGATTGATCCACGAACGCCCCAGAAGTGCAGTGTCGGCCGCTTTGAGCGCTGCGGCAGCTTCTTCGCCATAGGTTCCTAAGAGTATGCCGAAGATCCGAGGCCCTCCAAATAAATGGCACACGAGCCCGATTCTTGATGCACCCCACAGGGCTTTCTGGCAACGCCACTGGCCCGGAGATACGCAATGACAAGGACATCTCTCGCGATTTTGCTTTTGTCCGCGAGCGGCTGCGCTGTGAGTGCTCCACCACCGCGAACCGCTCCCAACGGCGAGCCGAATGAACCATCTTCTCCGGTGGCGGTGCCAGACACTTCTGACATTGGCGCGAACGGCGTGCCGGACACCACGATGCCAACGCCTGAAGGAACGGCTTCGCCCCCAGAGGTGCCAGACACTGAGGCTGGTGGATGCAACACAAAGACGGCGCCCGCAGAAAATGTCTGCACAGCTGCTTTTGTCCCAGACACCGGGCCGGAAGAGTTTGAACGTGTCACCACCACGCTGGTGACGGTCACGCAGGGGCCTGCCAACCATCGCGGCATGGACGCAGTGTATAATCCTGGCGAAGAACAAATCCTTATCGCCAAATTTGCGTACGGACCCTTCGATGCAGATTTGGTACACGAAAAAGTCGAAGTTTGGATTGAGCGGCAGTGTGGCAGCTGGGACAAGGTTGGGACGGTTTGGACGAGTGACGATGACGAGCTGCCAGACACCAATGGCATATCGGATTCTGGGGGTCGCGTATTCTTCCACGTGCCTGCCGAGAAGGCCGTTGGCATTGGAAATCACCGCGTGAAAATGTTGGTGAAAGGTGACCACAGTGAGGCAAATTTCACGCTGAGAGTGTGGCCGAAAGGCGAAAGCGTCGTGGTCACGGACATCGACGGCAAAATGACGACACAGGAAACAGACGGCGTTTGGACTTGGCTGGATGCCAATGCCCCCGGCGTACAAGTTGGTGCGGCGGAAATGATGCAGGCCTACGCCGCGAAAGGTTTTCACATCGTCTATTTGACAGCGCGACCGGAGCATCTCACGACGAAGACGCGTCAATGGTTTGACGCGAACGGTTTCCCTGATGGCACTTTTCACCTCAGCGAATCTAAACTCGGTGAAACCGGTACCGCGGCGCACGACTACAAACTGGCGTTTCTCGAGTGGCTCAGTTTGCGAGGCGCTGTGGTTGAATCTGCGTTGGGCAACAAGGATACGGATTTAGGCGCCGACCTTGATGCGGGGCTGTCACCCGGCAAGATCACCCTCATTGAAGGCGAGTTTTCGGGCGATCCGCAAGGCGCTACACTCGTCCGAGACTACGTGACCATAGCCCAAACTGTCGGGTGCATGGCGCCGCGTTAGTGCGTGCCGCAAGCGGGTGCGAGACACCTCACCACAGCACATCCTGGTTCTCGCAGACGCCGATGATGTTAGGGATCATCAAATCGAGCACTCGACCGGAGTACGAGCCGATAGGTTGTTGGAATCTCGCGTGAATGACGCGCAAGTCGGTGTCGTCGCAATGTAACGCGAAAGGCGTGAACGTTAGGTCCACACGTTCACATGTCGTGCGCACGCGCCATGCGTGCATCGGGTCGCTTGGTGGTTCGATGACTGCTTCGCCCAGTGGTGTTGCGTTCCCATCGATGACAACGACGCATTCGCAGGCACCCATGTAGTTCTCAACGAGGTTCATGCCGAAGCTCTTGTCGTGGATCTCGCCGGAGACGTTGGCCCAGCGCCAGCGCGTGTGTCTGGGCAAGTAGCCATCTGTAAAGTCGCTGCCGCCAAACGCTTCTTCCATGTTGAACCGTCGTTTGTTGATCTCGATGAAGCCGCGGACCCCGAGTGCGAGGCCTTTTTCGGTCACGCTTGTGGCGGCGGTTGCTAAGCGGTTTGCTGCGACGATTGGATCACTTGTCGTGGAGAGAAATAACGCAAAATTGAGGCCTTTGGCCGACCCACGAATGGAATAGGTGCCAGACACCTCACGCACAAAACGAAGCGAAAGCGTTGGGCTGCGAAAGTGTGCGCCTCCTCCCCCGGCAGGGGTGCGTTCCACCTGGCACCAGGGGCCCGGAGGAAGCAGCGCTTGATGGTGAGCGAGCATTTTCCCAGATGCGCGATCCGCGACGTAGACGAACCCCTTCGCCAGGTACCCAAGATTCACGATGGAGCAGCCAATGAGCAGTGAGTCGTCAGCTGCCGAGAAATAGTACCAGCGCTTGTGATGTAATTGCTGCCAAAGCCAGCCTGGTTCTGGTTGGTGCCTGACACTGCGCAAAGACCCAAGGCCAGTGAACGGAAGGGTGGTCGTCGAAAGATCTAGCAGGCTGGGCGTTTGGGGGAGGGACATGCTTTTCGAGTGCTAGGCAACGTTCGAGTTCGATTCAAGTCAGCATGGGCTGGCACCCGTCCCGTTTTTTGCTACACCTGGAACCACTCAAGGAGGCGAAGTGCCAGACACCCACGGCGGAGGATCCAAGGTTGCGCGGGGAATTCCCATCGTTTTGTCAGCCGCGAGCGGGACGGGGAAGACCACGCTTGGGCAACGATTGATTAAGCGGTTTCCCCAGATCCGACTGAGTGTGTCCTACACCACACGCGCGCCACGCGCCGGCGAGGTGAATGGCGTCGACTACTATTTCATCTCCACGACACAATTCGAGGAGATGGTGCACACAAATGCGTTCATCGAGTGGGCGCAAGTGCACGGGAACATGTACGGAACGGCTTACAATGAGGTCAGCAGGCGATTGGAGGCGGGCGATGATGTTCTTCTCGATATTGACGTTCAAGGAGGAAAAAGCATCCGAGACCGGCTCCCGGACTCTCTGCTTGTGTTCTTGCTCCCTCCCTCCCTCGGGGAGCTGAGGCGGCGGCTTTCCAGCCGAGGAACGGAGTCGGCGGAGCAGGTGCAAATTCGTCTGTTGAAC
>JBIKMD010000215.1:0-6641 GCA_044359465.1 Myxococcota bacterium | reverse complement strand
GCTTCCCAAAGACGTGCAGAGCGCAGACAAAGCGCAAGCTGCGGCGCCCGTCGCTCTGAAGCTACCGACGGACGGCCTCGAATCTCTGCCCTTACCAACGACGCCGGCGGCCCCCACCGCTCAGAGCGCCGTCAGCGCACGGCCGCTCGCAGCAGACGATACGCAGGAGATCAAAACGCGGCTCGCCGCGCTGCTCAATACAATCACCGGACCGCCGAGTGGTGAAATTGGCAAGGCGATGACCATCTCCTGGGCAACACCTGAGCGCTACGTGGCGCTCAGCGATTTGCTCAGTCCCTCGTTCGTCACGAGCACCTTTGCATCGGAATTGCCTCAGGATCCCGCGCTGCGCGATCGTGCACAAACGCGCACGCAGGCTCTGCGCCAGTTGCTTTCGGGGGGTGAAGCGCGCGCGGCCAAGGCCTTCACTGAGTCAGCGCCAGCACCACTGCAGCAAGCGGTCACCAGGATGAGCCTGGCGCTGCAGCCGGTCTACAATGAGCTCGTCCGCGTCAGCAAAAACGCCAGCAAAACGAACACCAGCGGCGCACAGGCTCCAGACGCCGAGATTGTCATTCCAAGCCCCGCCATGGTTCAGATGGAACAAAGCTTAGGCCTGCTCGGCGGCGAGCCTGACGTTGAAATGCTGCTCGCCATCGTGATGCAAAATTGCACACGCGAAGCCGACGCAGACCTGCGTGATCTGCTCAAAACCATGGAAGCGCAGCGCCGAAAGCGCGCTGACTTGCGTGATCAAAAGCAGGCGCTCACGGAAATGAAAACCAGCTTGCAGGCGCGCGAAGGAAGCGTGCGCAGCGCCTTAGAGCAGGCGTACACCGAGCGCACCCAGCTCCCGCCGAGCGACCCGCGTTACATCAACAAGAGCGACATTTCGCTCGAAGCCTTCATTCGTGGTCAGCCCGTGCGCGTCATGAAGGGAACGCTCTCGGATGTCCCCTTTGACGCGGCGCTCACCGTGAGCAGCAACATCACGCGTTATGCTTACGCAGGCACACCCGGAACCGGCACGACAACTACGGCGGTTGCAGAATCGAACAAGAAGAACGCGGCGCTGAATCTGCGCATGACTTCAACAGGCACCGCAGAGCTCACCCCAACGCAGCGCGCGATTCAGGACAAGTACAAGCTCAGCGAGACCGACATGCGTGCGCTGGTGGCCATTCATACTGCAGACCCACGCGGCGTGTCGTTCGAGCGTTTCCTCGAATCCGAGGTGGGACTCATGGAGTCTCATGGCTCCGATCTCTTCGGCCAAGGCGAAAAGAATCCGATTGTTGAAAATGCCGAGGCCGTGCACGACTTCATGATTGGCCGAGCCATGTACGCAAGCGCGTTTCCGAGCGCGGCGTCCGAGATCGCGCTCAAATATCCCGAGGCCTATCAGCAGCCACCGCAACCCATCGCCTTGCAAGGTGACATGCGGCTTGCGCAAATGCGTTACGGCATTAGCGAGCGTGATACGCGCGCGCTGCACGAGCTATGGAAAGCCACGCCCGGCGCCGAAGCCACGTTCGATGGTTTTGTGAGCGGCAAAGGGTTTGATCATCGCAGCGAGGAAGCGCGCGCGCAGAATCCAGAGAACGTTCGTTTGCTCATGACCCTGACGGCGAACCCACCGGCGGGTCCGTCGGTCGTCAGCAAAGAGTGGAGCGAAAACTGGTTTGCAACGCAGTCCGTCGCGCCGTGGGACAAGTTCTTCGTCAGCAACTGTGACGCCTTCTGGCTCAAACAGATGCCCGAAGCAGATCAAAAGCGGGCAGAGGATCTGCTGCAGCAGATCCTCTCGGGCGACCCGGATGCAGATGGCAACACGCCATCGCGTGAGGAGCTGCAGAATCGCTTCAATGCGTTTCCGGGCCCGTTTGCAGATGTCGCCAAACTCTGGATTACCATGCGGGTCCAGTTCGACCACCAAAGCCGGGAGCAAGCAGGCCGGCAGCGCGGCAGTCAGTTGCAGCCGGTATTCAGCTACGACGTTGGAGATTTCCCGCTACGCGGCGCGACTTGGCCGCCATCCACCGGCCCCTCGCAAGCCGCCAAGACCGTGGCAACCCGCTATCTCGCCGGGGACAATTTTGGCCCCGCAGCGGCGACGCCTGCGCCAACGCCAACGACGCCCACGCCCACTACGCCCACTACGCCCACTACGGCCACACCAACACCCAGCACCGCCACACCGGCGCCCACACCCACTCCAGCGGCGACCACCGACCCAGGTCCCGTTCTCGTGAGCACGGGCCGCGATGCGCCAACCATCACCCTGCCGCCCGCCGATGCGCGTACCGGTTCGTCCGCAAACTTCGCAGCCGATGAAGTCCCCTTCTCTGAGCTCGGTGCGGCCCTGCGATCACTCGATTCACGCATTGATACGCTGCAAAACGATATGGACTCGGCAAACGAGCTCAATGACGTCAACCAACTGCGCTTGCAGCGTTACATGGAACGGCGACAAAGCTTCTTCTCGACGCTCTCCAACTCGCTCAAGAAGATGGCCGAGACCAGCAGTCAGATCACCCAGAACCTGAAGTAGCCCCTCAGCGGACCGCCGACAGCAGCTTGTTGATCTTGACCGCCAGCAAGCGTGCGCGCCTACCGGCTGGCGTTTCAGCGGCGGCGTCGCGAGAAAAGCAGATCTCCAGGGCTTGAACCGCCACAGACAATGCCGAGCATTCAATGGCACAATCTGCCAGAGCACAGGCCACTTCCACGTCGTCTGGTCGCAGCGTAAGCACGTGCTGCCAAACTTCGAGTGCGGCTTGGGGTTGTTTGGCCCGTGTCAGCGCAAGCGCATAAGCCACCACGACATGCGGATCGCGCGAGCTGAGCGCTTGCGCGCGATCGACGAGCGCAAGCACAGCGCCATGCGAGCTTTGTAATAGCTGCAGGAGCGCAGCGCCGTATGCGCTTTGTCTCTCGTTCGCCACAAGCAAGCATTAGCCGTTCGTCGGGGGTCTGGCGATGAATTGTCACCCGAAGAACGACGCCATTCAAGGTCCACGCGCCAATCGCCCACGCTATGGCGCCAAGGCATCCAGAATAAGCGATGCACTTGTCGTGAATGCCGACCCTTCTTGGTGCATGATGCAGAGAAGCATGGCCACCAGCTATAAGACAGCACCGAGCATTGACGCCCTCGAAGACGAGAGCTGCGCCATGATCGGCGAGCTTTTCGTCTTGCGCACGGGCGACGTACGCGCTGCCATGTTCTCTGCTTATCCCACCAGCGACGAGATGCGGGCCTACCTACAATTCCTGGACGCAAACCTACGCACGCCGCATGTGTCACTCGTCGATTTTTCGCGCATGGAAGGCGTCGATCAAGCCGCTTTTGCGCTCCTGCTTTCGGAGCTCGAAGCGCGCGTGCCTTTGCTCGGCACCGGCATTCGCAAACAGGTGCTCGTGCATCCGCAAAAGCTCGCAGGCGCCTTTGTCGCGGGCTTTTTTGCGATTTTCGTTCCCCCCTACCCTGCTGAAGTCGTTGGCAGCGTAGAGCTCGCTTACGACAAGTTAGGACTCGCGCAGGCCGCTTCTGCCATCGCCGACGCGCGCGCGCACTTTGCTGCAGAACCTGATTGGCTTCGCTCCATGCGTCGGCACATGCAAGCCAGTCCAGGCGCGTCGCTCGACGAAACCGCGCGTTTGATTGGCCTTTCCACACGCACGCTGCAGCGTTTGCTCAAAGGCATTGAGAGCACCTACTCGCAAGAGCTCGACACCGTGCGTCTGCGCCTTGCCGACGAACGCTTACGCTCATCGAAAGTAAAGATCGCCTCGATCGCCGCCGAGCTTGGTTTTTCCTCTGGCGAACACTTCTCAGATTGGTTCAAACGCCACCGAGGCGAACGCCCAAGCACCTTCCGCGGTACACCTGAAGACGAGGCCTGACGGCGCATACGCGCCGCGCCTTGGCGCCAAGGCGTAGGCGTTTTCGGCTTTGCCGCTCGATAACCTTCCTGCGCGGGAGTGACGCCTGCGCTGGAGGTCCGAATGAGCTGGCTGAGCGAGCGGATGGTGATCAACACGCAAGCGCGCTTCCTGCAGGGTCTAAAGAGCACACGTGCGGTGACGGCTTTGGATTTAAAAGCCGGGGCATCGGTCTTGCTCCCAATCGACAAACACAACCTTGTCTCTGCGCAGCTCGGCGCGTTCGCGACCGGCGGGCTTGCCGTTGATATGAACCTGCCGCCGACGATGCGTTTCTACGTGGGTGGTGGGCTCTCTGCATCACTTGGCATGGCGCTACCCTCTTCCTTTGGCGTGACGGTCAGTGGCGAGCTGCTCACGCGAGGCCTGCGCTTCAGTGCCATGGTAAACGTCCCCCTCCCGATCCCGAGCGCCTTGAGCCAAGGAATCTCACCACACCTCAGTGCGGGTTATGTGTACGAACACAAGACGGATTTTCGCCCGCAAGCACAGACAGACATGATTCACGGGTTTGTGATGAGCGTGGGGTTAGACATGGTGCCGCTCGCGTTCAGCAAGCGCTAAGGCGGGAAGAGAGGACGGTCGTCAGCTTACGAGCAGCCCATGGAGGCGCCGCAGTTGAGGCACTTGTAGCAAGCGCCATTGCGAACGACTTCAACCGAACCACACTCGCTGCATGGCGGAGCATCCGATTGCGCGGCGAAGGTGAACTTCATCTGGTTCACCGGTGTGTCACCGAGCGTACGCACGCTGCCGTTGAGCTCCGTGGAGATCGTGGGCTTGGCGGCCTCGATTTCCGTTTCCTTGCGCTGGTCGTTCGTGAGGAACTTGAGCGACAACCAACGGAACACGTAGTCGAGAATCGACTTGGCCATTGGGATCTGTGGGTTCCCAGTGAAGCCCGATGGCTCGAAGCGCGTGTGGCTGTACTTCTCGACGAGGAGAGACAGCGGCACGCCGTGCTGCAGTGCCAGCGAGAGCGCAATCGCGAGCGAGTCAACCAGACCCGACACGACCGTGCCTTCTTTGGACATGCTCAAGAACACTTCGCCTGGCGAGCCGTCTTCGTACATGCCGACGGTCAAGTACCCTTCGTGGCCAGCGATCGAGAACTTGTGCGTGATCGATTGGCGCTCATCTGGCATGCGGCGACGTGTTGGCTTGGCTTCCGCCTTCACGAGGTCCACTTCTTTGGCCTTGTCTTTCGACGTGCTGAGCGGTTGCGAACGTTTGCAACCATCGCGGTATATCGCCACGGCCTTGAGGCCGAGCTTCCAACCGAGCATGTACGCGCGCTCGACATCCTCAACCGATGCATCGGTTGGCATGTTCACGGTCTTGCTGATCGCGCCGGACAGGAACGGTTGTACCGCCGCCATCATGCGCAAGTGGCCTTCCCAAGGGATCGAACGCGTGCCGTGTTGTGCACGGAAAGCGCAGTCGAACACTGGGAGATGCTGGCTCTTGAGGTGCGGCGCACCTTCGATCGTCTCGCGCTCTTCCAAGTAGTTCAAGATGTCTTTGATTTGTTGCAGCTCGTAACCGAGGCGCACCAACGCTTCTGGCACCGTTTGGTTGACGATCTTCATGAGACCGCCGCCCACGAGCTTCTTGTACTTGATGAGCGCAATGTCTGGCTCAATGCCAGTCGTGTCGCAGTCCATCATGAAACCAATGGTTCCGGTTGGCGCGAGCACGGTGACTTGGCCGTTGCGGAAACCATTCACTTCGCCTTCCGTGACGACATCGTTCCAGACGTCAATCGCGGCCGTGCGCAGGGTTTCTGGCACGCCTTGCGTTGGGATGGTCTTGGCCGCGTCGCGGTGTTTGTTCATCACGCGCAGGAAGGGTTCGCGGTTCTTTTGGTAACCAGCAAACGCGCCCACTTCACGGGCCATGCGCGACGATTGTAGGTTCGCTTGGCCGTGCATGAGTGAGGTGATGGCGGCAGCGTAGGTACGGCCTTCTTCGGAATCGTATGGGATACCGCGCGCCATCAGCAAAGCGCCGAGGTTCGCGTAACCGAGGCCAAGCGGACGGTACTCGCGCGAGTTCTTGGCGATCGCTGGCGTTGGGTACGACGAGTTGTCGACCGTGATTTCTTGACCGAGGAGCACCACGTCGACCGCGTGTTTCAACGCGTCCACATCGAGCTCACCGCGATCATCACGGAACTTCATGAGGTTGAGCGAGGCGAGGTTACAAGCCGAGTCATCGAGGTACATGTACTCGCTGCACGGGTTGGACGCGTTGATGCGGCCCGAGTTTGGCGAGGTGTGCCAGTCGTTGACAGTGGTGTCGTATTGGATGCCCGGATCGCCGCATTCCCAAGCAGCGACGGCCATTTTGCGCCACAGCTCTTTGGCCTTGATGGTGTCTACGGCGCGGCCGTCTTTGACGGCTTTGGTCTTGAACTCACTGTCGGCTTCCACCGAGCGCATGAACTCATCGGTGACGCGCACCGAGTGGTTGGCATTTTGGAACTGCACGCTGTCGTAAGCGCCGCCCGGCACGTTGAAGCCGCCGTCGAAGCCGGCATCGATGAGCGCGTGCGCTTTCTTTTCTTCTTTTGCTTTCGACTCGACGAATTCCATCACGTCTGGGTGATCGACGTTGAGGATGACCATCTTTGCAGCGCGGCGGGTTTTACCACCCGACTTGATGACGCCAGCAAAGCTGTCGAAGCCTTTCATGAA
>JBIKMD010000216.1:0-6641 GCA_044359465.1 Myxococcota bacterium | reverse complement strand
ACGCTGAAAGACACACGGGCAAGCTGCTCCGGACATTGGAACGTGAATGACGCTCCGGGCACTTCTTTACTGCTTGTCGTGCCTTGTCGATCGGTCGTCTCAATGGTGAGGCGCAGGTCTTCGAGCAATGAAAGAGGCATGAAGGCACCACCGAGCATCAGCGTGGGCTGTACGAGCACCTGCGCTTCTTTGCCTGCGATCAGACTTTCTCGGTCTACGTAAATGCCAGCGCGAAACGAATAACTTTCACTGCGCTGAAAGAGGGTGGCGATCGTGTCGATCCCCCCGTGGCGAAGCAGAATGTATTGCTCCTTGGCCGAACCAAGAAAAGGCAAATAGATCGAGCCGTCCTCTTTGGCGTGCAGCTCGCGGCCTTTGACCACGATACTGCCATCCTTCAGCACATTGCCGTCCTCGTCCAGCAGGTGAACGACTTGTCCAGCGGCGCTCACGCGCTCCGCGAAGCGCAACGCACCTTTCCGGATGATCGCGCGGCTACTTCTTCCATTGCCGATGAGCTCTACGACATAGACACCCGGGCCGGTGAGCGCTTGCAAGCGCAGTTGCCGCTGCACGCTTCTGAGTGGCGGCTCAGTGAAGTGATGGACAACCTCTTGCGCGGGAACCAGCCCATCGAGGTCGATATCCGTCGAAACATCGCGTTCATGCGCGAGGAAGTAGCTCAGCGTGTTGATCTGAAAGATCTTCACCACCAGCGTCTCTACGTTCTTCACTTCGATCGCCAGCGCGACTTCGTCATCCGCCCGGTAATGCGTTTTGTTCGTTGGAGCGAACGTGATGTCTACCCGCGCTTTCAGCCGCTGCAGGGCACTCGGATCGCCGAGTAACGGGTGCACCGCTTCCAGGTCGCCGATAGCGTAGAGCAGCCTCGTTTCAGCGTAGACGGGTATGACATAGTCGTCGGTCAGAAACGCGGAGAACGTCTTGAAGTCGTCACCTTCGCGAAAGAAGAAACGCAGATAGTCGGCGACGAGGGGCTCATCATTGGCAATACGAGCAAGCTTCGCGGACGGCACCCCAGCAGAAAAATCGATCCATGACGCTTGCTCTACGCTCGACGGAGCACGCGCGTAAGGCGCACGCCTTGGGAGCGCCAAGTACGCAAGGAAACGCGTGCGGTCGTAAAGACCTTCGCGCCTGTCTAGCTCGAGCCAGTGGTAGAGGACGTGCGCCTTTAAGGAATTGAACGCGACGGGAAGTGTTTTCACGTACGCCCACAGCGTCTCCAAGTACGCCCTGCGCGCCGGTGTGAAGTTTTCCCAATCGTCTTCTGCGCTTGGCCTCAGCTTGGTCAGATAGACCGAGACGAAGCGTGCATTGATCTTCAGATCCGGCACGAGCTCCGCGAGCGCGTCGAGCTGCGCCCGGGTCAGCGCTTCGTGAATGGGCATGGCGCCAAATCCGGCGCTATTTTTCTCGGCTAGATCACGCGCAATCAAAGCCGGCAGATTGGCGTAGATGGGATACCGCATCCGCTGCAGCACGGCCCGTATGCGATCTGGCGCTTTCATCTCTGCGAGCACCCAGCCGAACGACGACTCACGCAACTGGCGCATGTCCGAGGTCAGCGATTTGTTTAGGAAGACGTCGCGGCTGATCCAACGGGCATCGAGCGCAGTCGGGCGTTTGGCGTCTTTGTTCTCACGCTGCTGCTCGTGCGTGAAGGTGATCCCCAAACCTAAGCGCACCTGCTCGGCACTCTTCTCCGGATCCGCTTCCCACGTCAGCAGCGCGTGACGCAGGCGAATCTCCTGCACCCTGGCCGACTCACCAAAACGCTGAGACCACGGAACAAGCAGTTTTTCGACCGCGGCATAGTCCTTGTTCTGTTCGTGAAACAGACAATGGAAATAGTAAAAATCCTCGGTGCCAGGGACGAGTTGTTCCAACGCCTTCTTGCGATCGGCGGCGAGTGCAAACGCTTCCATGAGCCACGGCGTAGCGTGCTAAGGTCGTTCGCTCAAATCAGAGTGTGAGCACATCCGCCTACATGGACGGTGCCACTTGTGACCGAAGCGAGGATGCGAAGTGCCTGCGAGGCCTGGCCGCACGGCAGATGAGACCCGCGCAAGCGTGGCCCCTCCCCCGCAGCGGACGGCAAATCGAGGACGGACCAAGATAGCGGAGCAATTCGGAGCGCAGTAGGGAAAAAGAGGAAGAGTCGTGCTAGGGTGACGTCGATGGTGCGACCACTTCAGTACGCTACACTTTTGTTTTTGGTCGCCTGCGAAGGCGTGTTCGGCGCGCCGCGTGCTTCCACTGTGGGCGCCGACGCTGCGCGTTCAGCCTCTGCGGGCGCGAGCCACATCGCGATCCACCGTTTAACGAACGATGAATACACCAACACGGTTCAGGATCTGTTGCGCACGCAGCGTCGGCCGGGCGACCTGTTTCCACGTTCATCGGTCGGTGAGTCAGGCTTCAAAAATGACTCGACTGCGCTCAATGTGAGCGAAGAATGGGTCTCTCGCGCGTACGAGGCAGCTGACACGCTTGCGAGCGAGCTGATTGCAAGCAAGGGAATCCCAGGCGGCGCCTACGAGACACTTGCAACGTGTCCTGGAGCAGCCGCTGATTGTGCAAGCGAGGTGATCACCAAGCTGGCCACGCGCGCTTACCGCCGCCCCATTACAACTGAAGAACGCACGCAGCTGATGAACGCCTTCAAAGGCAGCTTCGATGAGGGTTTACGCGACGCCGTCGTCGCCATGCTGCTGAGTCCAAGCTTCTTGTTCGTCATTGCGGAAGACGAAGGCGCCGTCAGTGATTTCGTGCTCGCGTCACGTTTGTCGTATTTTCTCTGGCAGACGATGCCCGACGATGCGCTGCTCGAAGCAGCTCGTTCTGGTGCGTTGTCCACACGCGAAGGGCTCCATGCAGAAGTCACCCGAATGCTCGCCGATCCTCGCGCTATGCGCCTTGCTTCGACCTTGGTACGAGAATGGGCGGGCCTCGCCAACCTGGAGTCTTCCGGCATTGACGGCCTGAGTGATGCGCTTCGCGCCTCCATGATCAAAGAAACCGATCTGTTCGTGCAAGACATCATCAAGAACGACGGCTCGCTACTCAAGCTAGTGAGCAGCAACTATTCGTTCGTCAATCAAGCGCTGGCCGATCTTTATGGTGTTCCCTTTCCGGGTTCGGATCCAAACGCCTTCGTGCGCGTCGAGCTCACCGGTGCAAAGCGAATGGGCGTCGGCACGCAGGCGAGCGTGCTCACAGCCACCGCGGGAGCCCCACAAGTCACGCATCCCGTGCGTCGCGGCTTTTGGGTCGCGCAGCGCGTGCTCTGCATGGCGCCGCCACCACCACCCATGGATGTGCCTCCGCTCGATCCTGGGTCAGGTGCGCAGTCCGTCCGCGAGCGCTTGAACCAGCATGTGGCTTCGCCGGCTTGCTCTGGCTGTCACGTGGTAATGGACGCGGTGGGGCTTGGACTCGAGAACTATGATCCCTTTGGACGTTGGCGCGACAGTTACAGCGGAGGCATGGCTATCGACGCCTCTGGCGTCCTTCCTAGCGGCACAACGTTCACTAGCCCAGAGTCCATGTACGCGTCGCTTGCTAGCGATCAGCAAGTGCGTGCGTGCCTAGCAAGACAGCTCATGGGGCTTGCGTTCACACGCAGCATTAAAGGCGCAGCGGACCTATCGCTTGCCAAGACCCTCGGCGACACCCACTTAGTGCCGAGCGGAACATTCTCGGCGCTCATTTCAGACATCGTCAGCAGCGCGCAATTTCGCCAGCAAGTCGCGGAGGCAAACTAATGCCAAAACCATTTACGCTCAGCCGCCGCGCATTTCTTGTTGGCACGGGCGGCGCGTTCATCAGCTTGCCACTGCTCGAAGCCATGTTTACGCGCCAAACGCTGGCAGCGGCGGCGAGTGATCCCAAACGTTTCGTCTGTATGTACATCCCAAACGGCACGTACATGACAGCAAACAACGGAGCGAACTGGTTTCCAGGCGCAAGCAGCGCGCCTTTGGTTGCTGGCGCGTTACCCGTCACGTTTACACCTTTTGCAGCGAATACGGCGGACTTCACGATCCTGCGCGGCATTGCAAACAAGGCCGTAGGAAAAAGCTACAACAACTTGCAAGCGAGCGGCGGTGTTGGTGGTCAACACGCCTGTGGTATCTCGTCGTTTCTGACCTGCGGTTATCCCACGGACAACTCGCCCGTGTGCACCATCGCCGTAGATTCGTTCGATCAAATCGTCGCGCAGAAGAACAGCGTGAACGGAGGAAGGCCACTCGTCATGTGCGGCGGCGCCATTGGCGACCAGGTCGCGGATGGGACCGCGTTTCACTACGGGGAATTTTTATCGTACCGAGGAGGCAAAGCCGTAGCGCCGTATAAAAATCCGGTGTCTCTGTATCGCGACATGTTCTCTGGCATTGTTGCGCCCGCAACCCCAGGTGGTCCTGCAACTCCCGCGACGCCTCAAGCAACCCTCGCTCGCAACAAGAGCGTGCTCGACAATGCCGTCTCTGACATTGCACGGCTGCAAGCGAAACTGGGCACATCGGACAAACAGAAGCTAGATGACTACCTGACCAGCTTGCGCGCGTTGGAGCTGAAGCTCGCCGGTCCCCCCACAGTCGTGCCGCCCAACACGACGACAGCCACGGGCGAGGTTGCTTGCGTGCCAATGACGGCGCCGGCGAGCACCATGGACAACGAGGACTACTACGGCAACAAAGTCGACTTCCCCGAGCGGCTGCAAGCGTTCAACGACATGCTCGTGCTGGCCTTCAAGTGTGACATTGTGCGCTCCGTCTCGATCACTTTCGATACCGAAGGTGGACCTCGTCGCTTCAAGAACAAGATCCCCGCAAGCCTGATTCACCAAGGCGCAGAGATGAACGAAATCGAAGCGCACATTGGTATGTCTCATTACGCCGATGATCCAGCGAAACAGAACCGTTGTATCACGCGGGATCGTTTTTACTTGAGCTACTTTTTCTCGCTCATGAACGCACTCAAGCAAGCAAACGATCCGAGCGGTACACCCATGCTAGACAACACCGTCATTCTTTGTGGGCACGGCATCGTCGACGGAAATCACAATACCGGGTCGACTGGGATGCCAATGGTGCTAGGCGGCGGGGCCAACCTTGGGATGCACCACGGCAATTACCGCGCGCTGAGCAACGACATGAGTGACCTGCTCTACACAATCAGTGGAAAGCTCAGTCTCGGGTTGACGAATTTCCAAGGCAGCACCAAGACCATCACGCTGTGATTGTCCACCACCTGAACAATTCGCGTTCACAACGCATCTTATGGCTGGTCGAAGAGCTCGGTGCGCCGTACACCATCAAACACTACCAGCGTGACCCGCGCACAATGCTAGCGCCTCCGGAGCTGCGAAGCATTCATCCACTTGGCAAGTCGCCGGTGCTGACGGACGGCAACCTCACGCTTGCCGAGTCCGGCGCCATCATCGAGTACCTCTGCGAGCGTTTTGGCAAGCTGGGTTCATCTGATAGACAGCGCTTCATTTATTGGCTGCATTACGCAGAAGGCTCGCTCATGCCGCCGCTGCTCGTTCGCCTCATTACCGGCGTCATTCGTAGAAAGTCACCTTGGCCGGTGCGCCCCATCGCAAACGCGATTGCCGCAAAGATCGAGACAGGTTTCGTCGATCCAAACGTGAAGACGCACCTTGGCTTCATTGAAGGCGAGCTGAGCAAGGCAACGTGGTTTTGTGGCGACGCCTTTTCTGCCGCAGACATCATGATGAGCTTCCCACTCGAGGCCGCTGCTGCGCGGCATTTGGTTGATTCAAGTTACCCAAAGATCCTGGCGTTCTTGGAACGCATCCATGCGCGCCCAGCGTACCAATTGGCCCTCAGCAAAGGCGGCCCGTACGATCTTTTGAACTAGGCGCCGCAGAGCGCTTTGGAGCCAAATATGAAATTCCTCTTCGCATCACTGCTTTTGCTTTCGAGCGCGTGCACCAAAGACCCAGCGCCAGCCGCGGCGGCCGTTGTTGCTCAGGTGGATGGGGCTGCCGCCAAAAAAATCGTAGCCGAAGGTGGCTTGCTGCTCGACGTGCGCTCGCCAGAAGAGTTCGCCGACGGGCACATCGAAGGCGCGCGCAACGTGCCGGTCAACGAGATCGAGGGGATGCTCGGCTCCTTGCCAAAAGACAAAGCGATTGTGGTGTACTGCGCAGTGGGCAGACGTGCAGCCAAAGCCGCCGCCACGCTCGCGAACGCCGGCTTTAAGGTGCACAACCTTGGCGCCATGGCGAGCTGGAACAAGTGATACGTTTTAGTGCCACTGCGGCAATGCTTGCGTTGCTCGCGTGCGAGCAAAAAGCCGTGCCAAAGACCGAGGACCCGCCGAGCGCACCGCAACCCGCACTATCACTCGACGAAGTCGAAGCGCGTCTCGGGACGCCCGGTGTTTACGTGTTCGACGCGAATCCACGCGACATGTACGATCGTGCGCACGTGCCGGGAGCGAAGTGGGTAGACTTCGACAAGGTCAGCGCCACGGATCTGCCCAGCGACAAACAAGCCTCGCTGATCTTTTATTGTGCAAACGAGTGGTGCACGGCGTCGCATGAGAGCGCCAAACTGGCGAGCGCACTCGGCTACGCGAAGGTGTAT
>JBIKMD010000269.1:0-6194 GCA_044359465.1 Myxococcota bacterium | reverse complement strand
GATGCCGGCCGCGCCCGCGGTGCTTCCGCCAGATTCGAGATCATTGATGGCGGCGAGGATGGTGCTTTTATCCGACGCAGCGGTGGACGAGAGCGCCACTCTCACGTTGCCGGCGTAAGTGACGAGCGCGATTTTGTCCGTAGGATCCATTGCATCGAGTGCGCCGCGCATCATCTCCTGACACAACTTGAGACCATTCATCCCGCTCATGCTGCCTGAGACATCTTGAAGAAACACCAGGTTGACTGGCCGTTTTTGCTCGACTGGAGTGACCGGGGTGCGGATGCCGATGCGGAGCAAAGTGGTCTGACGCCCCATGCCATTGCGCGCCGCTGCTGCCGTGATCGAAAATGGCAAATCACCCAGCTCTGGCGCTGGATAGTCGTACGCGAACGAGTTCACGAAATCTTCGAGGCGAACTTCTGTGGGCGCAGGAAGCGTTCCGGTTCGGACCACGCTGCGAAAATATTGGTACGAAGCAGTGTCCACGTCCGCGCCGAAGGTCGAGACAGCGTTGAACGCCGTGCTCACGAAAGGATTCGCCGCCGCAGAATCGGCCAACGTGGCTTGTTCACCGTCTTGGACCGGCGCTTCGGCTTTCGTTGAATCGGTTTGAGCGCGATCGCCGCCTATCGTGGTGGCTTCGTTGTAGGGACCTTTATATCTAGCGTAGCTGCCGCAAGCTGCGAAGAGGAACAAACTACCGAGCACTAACGATCGTTTCATGTGAAGGCTCCCGTGGGTGGTGCGGTGCCCACAGCAACCTGTATGCCAGTCGAAAAATCGCTGATTTTTCTTGGGATCGAACCGAACGATTCGGACACGGACGTCGTGGTGGGCTCAGCTGAAACGTTGGCCCATCAATCGCGCGAAGCGTTCTTTGTACTCGGCAAAGGTGACGTTTGGTTTGAAGTGTTTGATGGAAACCGTGGTGTCGGCCGTGAATCCGCAGGGATTGATCAACGCAAAGTCGTTCAGCTCAGTGAGGACGTTCAGCGCCAGGCCGTGTCTGATCACGCCATCGATCAATGACACGCCGAGCGACGCGATCTTCTAGAGGCGAACCCGCACGCCGGTTTGGCCTTCGAGCGCCTGGGCTTTGAGGTCGTCCATCGCTAACGCTTCGTCGATCAGTGATTCGAGCGCGCGCAGGTAGCTCACGGGGGAAAGTCCGCGCGAAGCGAGCTTGAGCAGCGGGTACACCACGAGCTGACAGGGGTTGTGCATGGTTGTGCATGGTCGCGCCGCCGCCACGCTCAACTTCGACTATGGTGACTGCTTCAGGCGAGGCGAGCAACTGAGACTGTGATTTGAGCGAACGACCGAGCGTGATGGTCAGTGCGTGATCGCTTATCCAAAAACCTTCGGGCAGCTCGCCTTTGGCGACCTTCGAGGCTTCGGCCTGCATACGATCGTAGACGTCGCGATAAGGCGTCTCGGGCGTGAAGTCGGTGCGTCTTACCTCTTCTTCACCGTGAAAAAGATGGGGTTAGTGATCGCGAAAGGTTTCGACGGTTTGTTGCGGAAGGTCGACAGCACGGGTTCGAGCGCTTTGTTTCCACGCACGACTGCGAGCACGTACGAGTCTTTGCCGATCTTGATCTTGAGCGTGCCTTCGAGCCGGATCACGTCCTTGGAGGGTGGCACGGCTTGCGTGTGGATCTTCACGGCGCGAAGAAGAAACAAAGCACTTTTTGGCGACGCCAGCAGGCTGAGTGGGCGTCACGTGGGCTGGTCGCGGTGGCCTGATAAGAAAGATTCTGTTTCTTTGAGGCCCGTTTCGGGGTCGCCGAGGCGTCAGATCGGGCTCAGAGGCGAGCCGCCGCGCAAACCGCGGGTGCGCCACGGTCGAAGGATGAAGCTAAAATCAGTGTTATGCTTCGCAGATGGATGAAAACGACTTGTGGCCGCGCCTTGGTTTGTCGCTGGCGATTGGCATGCTGGTCGGCTTGCAGCGCGAGCGGCAGAAAGAGGTGCTCGCGGGCATTCGGACCTTCTCGCTGGTGGCGTTGCTCGGCACGGTGTGCGGTGTGCTCGCTAAAGATCACGGCGGGATCGTGTTGTTCAGCGGGTTTCTGAGTGTGGCAGGGATGGCGGCGGTCGGGAACTACATCGATCGCCAACGCCCGAACCAAGACGATGGCGGCATCACCACGGAGATTGCGCTGCTGCTCGTCTTTGCGCTTGGGGCGTGGCTTGCACACGGCGAGTTGATTCCGCCACTCGTCGTCGGCGCCACGGCTTTCGTTCTACTTTACTCGAAACAAAAGCTTCATGGCTGGACAGCACGTTTGCAGGATCCAGATTGGAGCGTCATCACACGCTTCGTTTTGGTGAGCTGTGTGATCCTACCGATTCTGCCGAACCGAACGTTTGGTCCCTTTGACGTCCTCAACCCACGCGAGACGTGGTTGATGGTGGTTCTCATCGTTGGTCTGGGCCTTGCGGGTTTCATCGTCGAAAAAATATTCGGTGAGCGCACCGGCATGATCGCTGCGGGCCTACTGGGCGGGCTCGTCTCCAGCACCGCCACCACGGTGACGTATTCGCGTGATGCCAAACAACGCAATGAAGTTTCTAGCGCGAGTGTGATCGTCTTGATCGCGAGCACCGTCGTATATGGACGGTTGCTGACCGAGTCGTCGATCGCCGCACCGCAGTTCGGCGCACTGAGGCTTCCGCTCGCAATCATGGGCGGTGTCTCGATGGTGTTCGCCGCGATAGCGTACTGGCTAGGTCACCGCGGTGCACACGAACGCCATCAACCCAGCAATCCGAGTCAATTCAGAGCAGCGTTGGTGTTTGCCGGACTCTACGCACTGATCTCACTCGCGACAGCCGCGGGCACCCACTACTTTGGCGACGCTGGTATGTACGCGGTCGCGGCTCTGTCGGGATTGACCGACCTCGATGCGATCACCCTCTCCGCCTCACGCATGGTCGCTGCCGGCAAGATGGCAGAGAGCGATGCCTGGCGAGCGATCGTCGTCGCAGTGGCGGCCAACTTGTTGTTCAAGAGCGGACTTCTGCTGGTGCTCGGAACGCGAAAATTGTTCTTGCGAGCGGGGCTAATGTTGATCGCCTCTGCTGTCGTCGGAATCGTTTTGATCTTCGTACTCGACTAACCCGGGCCTATGCTTGCCTCTGGATGAGCGACGGTATCCGGATGGCGAATGTGCCACTGGCGCAGGGCTTCGAGCGTTTCGGTGGTTTCTCTCAGGACTCGAAAGATCTGCTGCTCGCGTTCGAAATCGTCGCCGGCTTCTGCGCGAACGAGATCGCGTAGGTAAGTACGAAAGCGAGTTTCGCAATCGGGGCTCGTACGATCGAAGGCTTCCACGCCGAGTTGTGTTGCGCGCAGCAATACCAAGATGCCAAAGTAACCTGCTACGCGCACCAACCCTGCGCCGTTGCCGATGCCGTTCTCGATCCCTACGCGTGTCCAGCATGACGGCGGCGGTCGCGGACCCGAATCAAGGCGTGGAAAAAACGGCGAAGTTGCAAGCGCCACTCCATCGCCGCGATCTAACGAGCCCACACGGTCTTGCCAGGCAGCTTCCACCATCAAACAAGCAAACAGCGCCATGTCTTCCGCACTTGGCGGTGCTGGACCAACTGAGTCGATCGCACGCGCGTCGCGGATCGAACCGCACGTGGAAAATCTTCGGTGCATTCCAAGCTCTCGCGCAGCGCCTGCAGCCGAGAGGCGCCGTCGGCAATCAACGGACGTCGCGCTAGTACAATGGGGGAATGAGCGCTGTGGCCCGTGCGTTTGAACGCATCCGAGATCTGGGCGTCACTCAGACCGCTCCTCCCTGCCATCACACCAATCGCGCGTGCTTCGGCTTCGAAGACGGCCCTTGCCGCTTCATTCACGGTGACGGTGGCTTCTGCGAAGCGGATGGCTCCGATGATCTCCATGTAGACCTTATGGCGGACTAGGCGAACACGACCGACACTTATTCGTGACGACCAGACAATTGCCGGTGACGCAGGTTCAATCCCAAGCGTCTGCGCATTCGCTCGAGATGTCCTTCACTTCCCACATTGCAGGCAGTGAGCTTGGCGGCCCATGCGGCCGAACGTTACGAAGTGTTCGAAGAAGACGCATCGCTCGCGCCGTGGGCAGACGAAATGCAAATAGACTGCGCGTGGGCGGTGAGCGCCGTACGCGCCATGGTGCACGCGCAGAACTGAGGGCTGGTTGCTCGGGCCGTCATCGCGCCTTGTCCCACAGACATCCTCCTTATAGAGTGCAGCGATGCGAACGCTGCCACTGACTGTCTTCGTCCTGCTTTGTCAGTGCGGCGTCGCGTCGAACGACGACACACGCTGGATTCCACCAGAACAAGAGGAGCCGGACTCGCTCGCAGCTGCGCGCGATCAAAACAGCACGATCATTGCCGCCGCACGCGATCTGCTGCTCGAAAACGAAGTGCTAGTCGTCGACGAAAACTCCTATTCGCAATTCCCTGACCACGAGATCATGGAAGGCTTCACTTCGCGTTGCCCAGTCGTCATTCCGCATTACTCGCTCGAGAAGCGAGACGGCCAGCTGAGACTTACTCTGTCCGAGCACTTCGTCGAAGCATGGGCAAGTGAAGACGCGCGGCGGATTGTCGACCAGGTGAGCGCGTGCCTGCCTGACTTGCAGGATGTATGGACTAGATATGGCGTCGTGCTGCAAGTCAACATCACCACGAGTTGGCAAACGCCGGTGCCTCCTCCCAATGCAAATGTCGTGACCCTGACTCACGACGTAGACGCACGTGGGAACTCTCGATTGTTCACGCCCGCTTTCGATTGCACCACGATTCTCCACGAGTTCGGTCATCATTTGGGCTTGCAGGATGAGTATGCCGAGGAGGGTACGTGCCGTGAGAGTAACGCCGAGGAGATGTGGCCATGGAGCATGATGGGTTCTAGGCCACCAGGTTCTTCGCTCGAACGGTTCGATTTTTTGGCTCGCCATCTGCGAAAAATCGTAGAGCCAATCTACTTGCACGTGTTGCCCAAGTGCATCTCGATCAAGCCGCTCGTCGCGCTCGACGAAGAACATGGGTTCCTGTGGTCAAACGATCGCGTCACCGAGGTGACGGCGAGCAACAGGCCAAACGACGACGATGACTGGTCGCCACCAATGGCGATGTATTGGTCAGTATGGACCAAGAAACGCGAAACACTGAGCGCTGAAAGTATTCTTCTAAAGCAACTCGTTCCCGGCACGCAGTGGTTGTTGCGTTGGCAGTCCAGCAAGCCAGGCAAAACCACCTACACCGGATCGTTCGGCACCTTGGAGCTGAAAACGTACGCACCGTCACAAACCCAAATCGATGCGTTGGCTGCAAATGCGTCCAGCGCGCTCGAGATCTCTACCTGTCCAAACTAAATAGTTAATTGTAGTCACCGCTTCCGGGCGTCACATTCACGGTCGTGTCGAACAGGCAAAGGAAGCCGCCATTCGTGATGCAGACAGCGAAAAGTTGCTGCGTTCTAACAGCGCGAGACAGACTGTCCAAATATCGGACGCGCGTCAGTCTGACGATGCGAGACAAAACAAGGCGATAGTCGCGATCGCCTCACGGGTTCTGTTCTTGCATTGCTGCGAGGGCTTTGTATCGACCTCGCTCCCCGCAAGACAACACGCTGCGCCGTATCTTGGCTCACTCGTTCAAGCAAACGCGCGCTGATCTTGAAGCCTCAGATGTCTATTTGCCGCGCTTCGTTTGGCGTGAGCTCGAAAGCATCCTCGATTGCGGGGTCATTGAGCGGTGTTTCGTTCGCGTTGTTTGCTCGGGCCACATGCTAAGCGGATTTGCCGTTCGCTACGCTAGATGTGGCATTGGGCGCGTTGTTGCATTCGCTCCTCTCGTTCGGCTAGCGCCTCGGGATGCGTCTAGTTCTCGTTCTATTCTTGTCCGGTTGCACCACGGGCTACGTTGGCCAAAATTGTCCCGCGCAAGCGTTGGACGTCAGCACGGAAGGCAGTGGGACCAGCTGCAAACCACCTACGTACTTCAAGGGCACGCTCGCGCCGGGTGAAGCGTGCACGACATCATCACAGTGTGCGCCGCTGTGTTGCGGCTGCGCCAATGGGAATGGCGTCGCGCTGGCACAGCCGAGCTGCATCAGCGGTAAGTGCGGCAGCAACGACGAGACGTGCTGCGGGTACAATCAATTTTCTGACATCTGCC
>JBIKMD010000213.1:0-6669 GCA_044359465.1 Myxococcota bacterium | reverse complement strand
GAGGGTGCGCCTGGGACGACTGATGCGCTGCAGCTCCAAGCCAAACAACAAGCGAGCGAGCAGCTGCAGCAGTTTGGCGAGGTGGTCACGCAACAACTCGAGCTACAACTGCAGCAGGCGGGGCTCGAAGCTGCCACGCTTGAAGAGCTCACTGCCCTCAAAGCGCAGTTTTCAACCAAGCTGACGCTCGGCGAAGGTGAACGCGCGTGGCAAAATCTGACCCGCGAAGACCAGGCGCTGTGCCGTGTGTTCGTTCGGTATGCGCTGAGCACGGACGCTGTGAAGCAGACCATCGCCTCCAACCTTGGCTCGCGAAAATCTAAAGAAGAGATTGCGCGCCGGGTCCTCGCGTCTTTCAATCAATGACAATCAAATGCGCGTGATCGCCAGGATGCGGTTGCCGAACGATTGGGCCTTGTGCTCGCCCATACCTGGCACGCGGAGGAGCTGGTCGAAGCTCCTCGGCTTGTGGCGTGCGAGCGCGTCGAGTGTTTTGTTGCTCCAGATCATGAACGGTGGACGCTGCTCTTCGCGCGCGATCTCTGTGCGCAACGACCGAAGTTGATCAACGAGTGACGCATCGAGCGGCCCTTCGCCCGCGGACTTTGTTGGTTTTTTGGCTTTGGCGCGTGGTGCTACGACGGTGAGCGACTGCAGCGAGCTTGGATCGCGCAGCACTTGCAGACCGGAGAGCGTCAGCGACAACGTGGGGTACTCGCCGGCCTCCGTTTGCAAGTAGCCAGAGGCCTCTAAGCTTGCAAACAGATCGAGCACGACGCCTTTGTCTGCATGCGCGAGCGCACCAAACTCGCCGAGCTTGTCTAGTCCGCGTTGTTTGAGCTCTGGGCTCTCTTCGCCAAGCAAGATCGAGACGAGCCGCATGCGCCCATAACGTGCGTCCGTGCGATCGATGAGCCGAAGCGCATAGAGTGCGCGCTCCCGTTCTCGCGCGTCGACAGCACGTTCCGGCCTGTCCACGCAGTTGTCGCAGGCGCCGCACCGGGTTTTGCCGCGTGCGTCCTCGTCGCCAAAATAGGCAAGGATCTCGTAACGCCTGCAGCGATGCGAGTACGCGTAGTTCACCATGCGCTGAAGCTTTTGTTTTTCGAGCGCGGCGCGTTTGCTCGGACCTTCAGGATCAAAGGGCGGCGTGCCTTCCAGCGGACGCGTCGCGACGATGCCTTGGCCCGTGTCCATCAAGAGCCCAGCGGCTGTGAGCTGCCGAATGGCGGCCTCGAGCTGCATGGTGTTCTTGGCTTCAACGCGCGCTTCGAGTGTTGGTAGGTCAATGCCAAGCGCGGGTTCGTTGTGTATTGTTTTCCATACATTGCGCATGAGCTGCGCCGAGGGATAACTGGACTCGATGAAGTACTCTTGCAGGCCGACGTCTCCACCGTTGAAGAGCATCACGCAGCTCGCAGGCTGACCGTCGCGGCCGCCGCGGCCTGCTTCTTGGTAATAGGCCTCTAGGCTGCGCGGCAGATCCGCGTGCACCACCAGGCGCACGTCATCTTTGTCCACGCCCATGCCGAACGCGTTGGTCGCAACCAGCACGTCGAACGCGTCATTCATGAACTTGTCTTGGACGTCTTTGCGCGTCTCGTCCGGCAGGCCTGCGTGATAAACACCCGTACGCAGACCTTCTGTCTTCAGCTCTTCTGCGAGCGACTCTGCGTTCTTGCGCGTTCCAACATAGACGATCTTCGTTCCTTCTTCTTCCTCGCGCACCAGCTCGGCCACACGTTTGCCCTTGAGCTTCTTGGTGCTCGATTCCACGGCGAAGGTGAGGTTTGGGCGATCAAACCCGCGGACGAAGACTTTGGTATTGCGCAGGCCGAGGGCGCGTTCGATGTCGTCTCGCACTTCTGGCGTAGCGGTGGCTGTGAGCGCGATCTTGTGCTGCGGTTTGAACAACGCGAGCATGGGCTCGAGACGTAGATAATCGGGGCGAAAGTCGTGTCCCCATTGCGACACGCAGTGCGCTTCATCAATCGCGAAGAGCGCGATCTTGGTTTGCTGCAAAGCCTCGACGAAACGCGTGGAGCGAAAACGCTCAGGCGCTACGTAGATGAGCTTGGCCTCACCGCGCGCTACTTGCTCCATGCGGCCGCGCATGTCGTCACTCTGGCTGGTGATGTCGATCGCGTTGATGCCGACGGCTTGCATCGAATCGACTTGGTCCTTCATCAGCGAAATCAGGGGCGATACCACTACGGTCACGCCGTCAAGGAGCACCGCTGGGAGTTGATAACAGAGCGATTTACCGGCGCCTGTGGGCATCACCGCGAGCGTGTCATGCCCAGCAAGGACGGAGTCGATGACCTCTTTTTGCGACGGTCTGAGCGACGCAAGCCCGAACTGTTTGAGTGCTGCGCTGACTGGGTCGCCCATCTGCCTGAGCTACTGCGTTTCTTGCGCTGTCCCTGTCAATCACCAAGCGTCGCGAAGCTTTCGCACTTCAGTGAACGCAGCAACGTCGGCCGCGCGCAACATGGGGTTCCAGCGCTTTTGATTGCCCAAAGTGTCTGGCACCGACGGCTCACCGCGATCGAGCTTTGCTCGCAGCTCTGGCGCGTCGAGCGAGGGGTCCAGTGACTGCGCGAACTTCAGATTGTTCAGCGCGTATTCGTGGCCGCAGTAGATCAATGTATCATCTGGCAGTGCTTGCAAACGGGACAGTGAGGCAAACATCTGCGCCGGCGTGCCCTCGAACAAACGGCCGCAGCCGCCAAGAAACAAAGTGTCTCCCGTAAACAACGCGTTACCCACCAAATACGCCACCGCCCCAAGCGTATGCCCCGGCACGCCGATCACTTTGGCCCGCAAAGAAGTGTCTGGCACCCAGTCACCATCGTTCACTGAAAGTGTCTGGCACCCAATGCGTGCGTGGGCGAGATCGTAGGCGCCGGCGACCACCGGGATCTTGCCGTAGCGCGCGAGGAGCGCTTCGGTGCCAGACACGTGGTCCGCGTGATGATGGGTGCACCAGAGGGCGACTGGTGTCAGTTGGCGCTGCGTGCAAAACGCGATGACGGGCGCGGCTTCCGAGGGGTCGATGATGACGACGCCGCCACTGCCGCTTTCAATCGCGTACATATAATTGTCACTGAAGGCCCTAAGCGTGTGAATCATCATTCCTCATTATAATGGGTGGCACGAATAGCCGAAAAACTGACGAATTCCCGGGAAGATCCATTCAGCCACGGGCCGCTGCTGACGCAGGGGGTCATCATCCCTTTGACTTAACGATTTTCAGATGCTAGTCCGCGCGCGCGATGAGGACGGACCCAAAGCTGTTTGCAGTAGCGGGGAAGTTCACAGCGCTCGGCCTAGAAATGGGCCTTTCAGTGGTGCTCGGGTTACTCGGCGGACGGTGGTTAGATGCGCAATTTGGAACAAAGCCATGGCTTTCAATCACGGGCGTCCTGCTCGGGATTTCTGCGGCTTTCCTCGCGCTTTTTCGGGTCAGCCGAGCCCTGCTCAAAGCCAGTCAGCAAACCAATGCGCCGCCCAAAGACCCAAGTGATGACCACACACCGTGAAAACAGCGCGCACACAGGCGCAGCTTGCGGAAATGCTGGTGTGGCTCTCCGCCGCCGCGATCATCATTTGCGTTCTGTTTTGGGGGGCGCTGCCGCTCGCCCGGGCCGCGACCATCGGTTCCCTGTTCTGCGCGGCCAATTTTTCGCTGGGTCGCTTTGCCATCGCTCGGATTCTCTTGGGCGGCCAGGGTCAGCGGGCCTTCGCGCTTCTGTACGCCACCAAATTTTCGTTCATTGTGGGAGCGCTCGGGATTCTCACCATGGTCATGAAGCTCGACGTGCTCGGGCTGATCATTGGGTTCTCGACGTTGCCTTTAGCCATGTACCTGTTGCTGCTCGTGTCGCTACTCAAGCGCACGAACAAATCTGAGTGAGAGAAAAATGCCGCACGGAATGAGCTGGTTCAATTTCCTGCCTGGGTTCGAAAACCTGCAGGAATTCATTCGTCACACCGGTGGGAAAACCTGGTTGATGGGTGGCGCCATCGGCATTCAGCACACGCTCGCCGCCGTGCTCGTGTTCGTGTTCATGTTGTTCGTCTCGGTGCGCGCCCGCGGGCAGCTCGCTGCGTCTGAGAGCAAAGGGGTCATTCCGGGACCCAAGTTCAACTCACTGAACTTCGTCGAAGTGATCGCACAAGCGGTCTACGGCCAATTGCAGCAGCTCTGCGGCAAAGAAGCACGCCGCTTTTTCCCGGTCATCAGCTCGCTCGCGTTGTTCATTTTCTTTTCGAACACGCTCGGCCTGATTCCTGGCTTTTCGCCGCCAACTGACAATCTGAACACCACCTTCGCCTGTGGTTTGTTCATCTTCCTTTACTACAACTACCACGCGTTTCGCGTGCAGGGCATTGGCCACATCACGCACATGGCGAACCCCGTGGGCGAGTGGTGGGGCTGGTTCCTCGCGCCGTTGCTGTTCCCGATTGAGCTGATTTCGCACATCGCGCGTCCGCTCTCGTTGTCGCTGCGTCTCATGGGCAACATGATCGGTGACCACGCGGTGCTCGGTGCGTTCGTCGGTATCATCCCGTTCATCGTACCGCTGCCGTTTTTTGTGCTTGGTTTTGTGGTTTGTATCGTGCAGACGGTCGTCTTCTGTCTGCTGTCGATGGTTTATCTTTCACTCGCCGTTAGTGATTCTCACCACGGCGATGATCATGGTCATGGCGATGCTAAGGCGCATGCCTGAGCTTCTATTCGGCCGCGTGAGCGGTCGACATGCAATTACTTACGGAGAAGGACAATGTTGAAGAAAGCGTTCTCGGGTCTCGTAGCTGTACTTTTCACCCTCGTCCCAGTGGCGGCGTTCGCTCAAGACGCAGCACACCAAGGTGGCGGAATGTCCGAGAAAGCGATCCTTGGTATCGCGGCGGCATTCGCAATCGCCATCGCGGCGCTCGGTGGCGCGCTCGCTCAAGGCCGTGCGGCCGCTGCAACGCTCGAAGGCATTGCGCGTAACCCAGGCGCCGCTGAGAAGCTCAACACGCCAATGTTGCTCTCGCTCGCGCTCATCGAGTCGCTCGTGATCTACGCTCTGTTGATCGCGCTCCGTCTCGCCGGCTTTTTCTAGACGAAGCCCGAATAAAAATCGGACTCGTTTGGTTTAGGTTCACAGAAAAGGGGCAGATAAATGAACTCGCTCAGCACCGATGTGGGTAAGTTGCTCGACACCATTGTCGAAGCGGCAGGGGAACGGGCTACGGGAACGTTGCGTGAACCGCTAGCCGAGCTTCGTCAGCGTCTTGCGCTCATTGAGCGCCGTCTGGCGATCTTGGAAAACGTTGAGCGTTCGGGTCGTGAAGACGATCCGCTCGCTCGTTCAGCGCAAAAGATTTGCGAGCAATGCGATCGCAAAGCCGTGGCACGTGGGCTGTGCTCGGCGCACTATCAGCAATGGCGTTATCGCCAGAAGAAGACGCGCGTCCGCATTGTGGGCGGACGTCCAATGATCGTGGATTTGCCGGCGGATCTGAAGAGCACTTTGCTCGAAGACGTGCCGCGCGAATTGAATTCCTAGAAACGTCGTCATTCCGCTGACGGCTTGATCCATTCACATGCCGGGGTATGTTGCGCGCATGTTCACTCATGCCGCACTCCTCGCGTGTGTTTTGTCGTCGCCTTTTCCGGCGATGAAGATTCCAGAAGACAACGCGCAGACGCCCGAGAAGATTGCGCTCGGCCACCAGCTCTACTTCGACAAACGGCTCAGCGTGGATGGATCGCGCGCGTGTTACTCGTGTCATTTGAACGAGGACGGGCTTGGTGGACATGATCCGATTGCGATCGGTCCCAAAGGCAAGCTCACGCGGCATGCACCCGTGATGTGGAACGTTGGTTACTTACAGCGCTGGTACTGGGACGGCCGCGCCACATCGCTCGAGGCACAAACCAAAGCTGCTTGGGGCGGCGGCAATATGGCCGTCGGCAACGATAACCTCGCTGCGAAGGCAAAAGAGATCGAAGCGATAGAAGGCTACAAGACCCAATTCGCCGCGGTTTTTCCCGACGGTGTCACTGCGGACAATGTCGTCAAAGCGATTGTTGCTTACGAACGCACCCTGGTTTGTGATGACACGGCTTATGACAAGTTCATCGCGGGCGACAAAAAAGCGATGAGCGCGCAGCAACAACGTGGCCTCGCGCTATTCAAGGGCAAAGCAGCGTGCGCGTCTTGCCACGTGCCTCCGTTCTTCTCCCTCGCTTATGACGATCCAGACGGTGCCTATTACAACGTAGGCATTGGCATTGTTGCGGACGAAACCAAGGTGGACATCGGCCGCGCTACGGTCACCAAAAAAGACACAGACTGGGCTGCGTTCAAGGTGCCTTCGCTGCGCAACGTCAGCAAGAGCGCCCCGTATTTTCACGATGGCTCGGTGGCCAAGCTGGAAGAGGCTGTGAAGTACATGGCGAGCGATGGGAAGCCCAACAAGAATCAGAGCATTCTCATTCATGACAAGAAGCTGAAAGCCGCAGAGCTGAGTGATCTCGTTGCGTTTCTCGAAGCGCTCGATTGCCCCGGGAAATTGAGCGAGCCCAAGCTGCCGTAGCTCAATTCAGTTTTTCCTTCCTGTTCTACCTGGTCGCCCTTGCGCTTCTGCGATGTAGGTGGAACCGAAATCGAA
>JBIKMD010000212.1:0-6673 GCA_044359465.1 Myxococcota bacterium | reverse complement strand
CAACTGCTTTGGGGGGCTCCGGCGCATTCAGTTCCTTGAACGCTTTGGCGCTGAGCGTGGCCTCGCCCTTCCCTTTGCTCGCAGACCAGGTCACCACTTTGTAGGTGCCGCGATCCAAAATCAGATCCAGTCGGCCGTTCTTGGCGCCAGCCTTGCCACTGATGGGACCAGGCCCCTGCATCTTGCTGATCAATTGAATCGCCGTTCCGCCTTTGCTCTCGGCAGCAATGGCGTAGCGCCCGTAGCGGCTGACGGTGAGAATCGCTTCTGCGCGCCCACTCGCTGGCACTTTGGATTTGGAGAGCGTTTGCGCGCTGGCACCCTGCGCAAACACAATCAGCAGCATCATGACAAAGAACGATCGTTGAACCATGTGTGACTTGGCGCCCCTACCGACGTTGATGAGCAAACCGGCGGCGTTCAAAATTGTCACAAAACATGCAGCGTCACGAGGATATCGGGCAGACTACGTCCGTGTTCACCGACGACCAGCCCGGCGTTCAAGTAGATGACTCGAACTTTCCGCTCATCATCATGCGTGTGGGCAATTTCATAGGCCCTAAAGAGATGGCCGACTTCTTGGAGGAAAACGCGCGGGTCTTCGCTCGCAAACAACCGTTCGCCTACCTGGTGATCGTTCGCAAGCGCGGCAAGATGGAGTGGTCCGTGCTGAACCAGTGGGGCAAATGGTCGAAAGCCAATGAGCAGGCCATGCGCGAGCTGTGCAAAGGGGTGGCGTTCGTCTTCCCTGGCGATGCGTTTCGTATGTTGCTGTCTGCGATTCTCGCGGTGTCACCCGGCCGCGTTCCGCACAAAGTCTTCTCGTCACAACTCGACGCCTACGCCTGGACCGCGGCCCAGCTCGCGCCCACGGGGTACCGCACACCCGTCATACAACCCACCCTTTGGCCTTGATCTCGGAAAGCCGGCCGGGCAGGAGCACGCCATGGCTGAACAACTCAAAATCGAAACCTTGAAACCAGGCGCCGGCGACGAAGCAAAAGCAGGCAAAATGGTCACCGTCCACTACGTTGGCACGCTCACGAACGGCAGCAAGTTCGACAGCTCGCGTGACCGCAATGAAGGGTTCACCTTCGCGCTCGGCCGCGGCCAAGTGATCAAAGGCTGGGACGAAGGCGTCGCCGGCATGAAGATTGGCGAAGTGCGCAAGCTCACCATTCCACCAGAAATGGGTTACGGCGCAGGTGGTTATCCGCCAGTGATTCCGCCAAACTCGACTTTGGTCTTTGAAGTCGAATTGCTCTCTGTGCGTTGATGCGCGCGTTCGTCCTCACCCTGCTCTTCACCACCGCCTGTGCGACGACCCAAATGAACACACCGCCCCCTTTGGCGACGCCTATCGTTCAGACCGGCCATGCGGTGCTGCGTGAGCGTGCGCAAGAAGTACCGGTCGAGAAAATCAAGACACCCGAGATCCAGGATCTGATCACCAAGATGATCGCCACCATGCGCGCGGCGCCCGGCGTAGGCCTTGCAGCGCCGCAGATTGGTGTAGGACTTCGCATCTTCGTGCTCGAAGACCGCGAGGAGTACATCAGCAAAGCCGCCAAGATAGAAACGACGGAAAAGGAACGCGTCGCGTTCGCACCGCGCGTCTTCATCAACCCCGTGCTCACACCCATTGGTGAAGACCGCGTGACCTTCTTCGAAGGCTGCCTCAGCGTCAGCGGTTTTGCAGGACTCGTTGAGCGAGCGCTCGAAGTTGAAGTCAAGGGTTTAGACGAGCACGGTGAAGCGCAAACCTGGCGTGTGCGCGGCTGGCCTGCGCGGATTCTACAACACGAGTTCGATCACATCGAGGGCCGCCTCTACATCGATCGCATGCGAACGCGATCGTTCTCGACGGGCGAACAAGTGAAGCAGCGATTTGGCGGGAAGTCGATCAGCGAGATTCTAGCAACGCCTGAGCTTCAGTAACCAGACGGGAAGATGACTGAAGTGAACGGCGTGCGCGTGTACGGGCAGTCTGTCGTGTCGGTACGGCCATCCTTCGAGTTGCACTGTTTGATGCTCGCATCGAGGTACGCCATGTACAGGTCGTGGTAACCGGCAAAACCTTCGACGAATTGGCGGTCCACACGGTAAGCGCCCCATGAGTTCTTCACGCGAATGAACTCAATCTTGGCTTGGTTCGACAGCGCTGCGTTCAGGATTGCGGGATCCGTGACGAGCTCGCCGGCTTTCAAAGTGCCCACGCCAGGCACGTCGTTGATTTGGTAGTCTTCAATCACCACCATGTGACCACCTTGGCTGCCAGGCGTCGTTGGCGGCGCAGCAAAACGGCCTTGGTTGTCCAGCGCGTTGAAGTCGACGAACCAAGTGATGATCAGGGGCTGCCTGTCATGCACGGCGCGTTGCAAGCGCTTGAGGTAGGTGCGTTTGCTCGTGGGCGAGCCATAATATGGATAACTCGCTTCATTCCATTGCTTCATGGATTCAGCCAGCGTCACGTTTTGCAATTTGGGCTGGCCTTGCACCGAGCTTCTGCTTGCTCGCACGGTGGACAGCGACTTTGCGGGAGCGATCAGAGAGTCTTGCGGGAGCTGTACACCCGTCGCGAGTGTGCTGAGCACGTCTGGACCAAACGCCGCGTCCATTGCATCGATGACGTCTTGGTTCAGCTTCCACGCTTTATCGAGCTCGCGGCGAACGAGCGCGCGGTCACTGCGTGCGGCTTGCGTGCTGAGCGCACCGGTCTTGAGCGACGCATTCATCGCAGCAAGCGCGGCGCTTTGGTGCAACGACATCTCGACTTCGGCTTCACTCGAGATGAAATCACCTTCGAGCATGAACCCGTAGTTCCTGATGATACGTGTGGCGACACCGAAATAGCCGCCGGTGGAAATCTCGCTTTGGCTCGGGTTCGCTTGAATCTGGTCAAACCAATGCCAGTACGTCCAATACGACTCGCTCAGATTGACGGTCTCGCCGCTCGCGGTGCGGTGCAGCGACTCGGCCCAGCTGGCCGTCGCATACAACCAGCAATTGCCAATCGATTGGCGTTTGACCGGTGATTGATCGACATCTGCGATTTCATCTTGCGACGTTTCCACATCATCGGCAGGAAGTGCGGATTCAAGGGCCAGTGGCTCACCACAAGCAAACAGGAATAACGGGACAAGCGCCAATCGAGTCTTCATGGGCGCGCCCTATGCAGCAGGGTGGCTCTCGTTGTGAAGCAATTTCTGCAAAATCAGCCACTAATTACCTAGATGTCACAATCCACTCGTAGACCTGGGTTGCCCACTGGTCGCCCATCTTCTCCGGAACATTTCCATGGTCAGCTCCCGGCACGAGTATGAGCTTCTTGGGATCGTTTGCCTTGGCGTAGATGCGTTCTCCAAATTCAGGGCGAACGTAGTCATCGGCTGTGCCATGCAAGATCAAGACAGGCGCACGCACTTTGGCGATTCGGGCCTCTGTATTCCAGTTCGCCGTCGCAATGAACCCAATGGGAAAGTCGAAGCCCGACGAATCGCTCTTGAACGCTTCGAGCGAAGCAAAAGGTGATTCGAGAATCAGCGCCGCTGGTGGATCGCTGACGGCACGTTGCGTCGCGGTGGCCGTTCCGAATGACCGGCCATAGTAGACGATGCGCGCATCCGCCCCCACGCGTGCGCGGAGGTATTCCAGGCCCGCGTGCGTATCCTCGTCTATCCCCGCTTCGGTCGGCGTCACATCCGTCGACACGCCAAACCCTCGGTAATCCACGGCAAACACATCAACACCCAGACTTGCCAGCAACTTGATACGCTCGAACGAGTTTTGCAGCGAGCTGCCCTGACCACTGAAATAGATGACGTACGCAGGCGGAGGCTGCACCGGACCTTTGACGTAGAGCGCACCAAGCTCAATGTCGTCGTTCACACGGACGCGGAGCTCTTCTACGCGCGCGGGGTCTATGGCCGGCTCAGACTCGAAGTCGAACACGTATTGTTCCAAGCGAGGACGGGCGTACAAAAAGCCATCTAGTCGAAAACAGCCGCTAAGCGACAACAACGCCATACACGCTACTGCCCTCATGGCTGACCTCCAAGACGCACACGCAGGCCGAGCAGCACGCCAAACGCACCATACCCACCAACCGAAACCCAATTGACGACGGGCGCCCTGCTATCCGTGAACGGCGAGTACCAGCGCGTTTCGAGTTGCAGTGCAAAGCGCCCAAAGATCAGCTCCTGCCCGGCGCCAACGGTAAAAATCGGTGCCGCGGTGAATTGAAACAGAACATCAAGCGAAGCATACGAGCCGAAGTACTTTGCATAACGCCAATTGAGCGTGGCCTCTGTTTCTAAATATGCCGAAAACCCACTGGTGAAATTAGTGAAGCCGTAAAGGCGCCCCGTCGTAGTCAATGCTGGACGCCCGCGGTCTTGTTTCACGGCGAGCCAAGTCGTTCCTACATCGAGCCCGACGGTCCCGAACAACGCAAGAGAGGTGAGGTGCAAATGGGTAGATACGTCCAAGTTGTCGAGGACGCCAATCGACACTCCAGCAGAAGACAACGGAACCGGGATAACCGAGAGCCCCGGAATGTTCGCGAGCGGTCCTCCAGCGGCAAACTCGATGTCTACGGCACCCTTGGGCGTAGGCCTTGTTTTGGTGACGTGTGCGCAACCAAAGAGGACGAGGATGATGCAAGGGCGAAGAAAAGCACGCACAACAAGGAGTGTGACACAGCGTTAGCGGCGCGCAATGCGAAGCATCAAACGCGTCATGGTGGTCTCCGGTACACTGCTGCCATTCACCTCGGTACCCACCACGACATTGGGATCGTTTGGCGTCGGAGACACAGCCGCCAAGTCGTCAAGCGCTGGCCCCGAGATCACGGAACCAAACGCATCGTAGCGCGCGCCATGACATGGGCAATCCCAGCTTTTTTCGGTGTCATTCCACTGCACCACACCGCCAAGATGGGTACACGCCGCCGAGCGCTCGTGGGTGCAGCCGTGCTCGTCGCGGTACACGGCGAGAAGCTGCAAACCCCGGCGCATCAGGCGACCTGCCCCAGCCGGAATCTCCATCGAATTTTGTACTTCACCAGCTTTCAGCCAACCAGCATATTGACCCGCCACATTGAGGTTCGCTTTGAGGAACTGCGCAGCGGCGGCAAGCGATTTGCGCGAAGGGTCGTAGAGCGCCGCCCACGCATTGGGCCTGCTCAGAATCAAATCACGGATCAACATTCCCGCGATTGTTCCGTGCGTGAGACCGTGCCCAGAGTCACCGGTCGCAATGTAGATGTTGTCACCATGCTTCGGATTGCGGCCAATGAAGGCTAGCCCATCGACCGGCTCGAGCACTTGGCCGCTCCAGCGCGCCACAAGCTCACCCGCGTTCGGAAAGTGGTCGCGTATCCACCATTCCAGGCGGCTGTAGCGTTCGGCAAAGTCCGTCGCTTGACCTGTTTTGTGATCCTCACCGCCAACGATCAGAAGATCGTCATACGTGCGCGCATAGTGATAGGGCTCTGCGGTATCCCAGAAGAGCGCACTCGCCACGGAACCTTTGTCGATCTTCGCGGCGATGACATACGAGCGGTAAGCCTCTTGTTTTGTGTGAATCGCAAACAGATCATTGATGGGTGAGTTCGTCGCCACGATGACATGTTTGGCAGTCACCACGCGCCCGTTCGCAACTTCCACTCGAGCGGGCGCGCCTGCGCTCACATTGACCACATGGCTGTGCGTGAACAGCAAGCCGCCGTGTTTTTCAAACGCACGGGCGAGCCCATTCAAGTACTGCATGGGATGAAACTGAGCTTGGCCACCAAAACGCAGCGCTGGACCACGCGTAGCGCCTGGAAGTGGTAGCCGCTCCACGATCTCGCAGTCCGCCAGACCCGCGCGGCGTGCCGCTGCGAGCTCATCTGTCAGTACGCTCACTGTTTTCTCTGGCGCATTGAACAGGTAACCATCCACGCGCTGAAATGCGCAGTTGATGCCTTCTTCACGGGCAATCAGCTCAATTCGGTCGATGGCCGCCGAATGACTTTCAGCCGCAAGCTTTGCGCCGCGCGCACCGTGCATACGCTCGAGGAAAACAAAGCCATCGTCGAGCGCGCTCGACAGATGCGCTGAAGTGCGTTCGGTTTCGCCGCCGCCAAGCGCGCCGCCTTCCAGCAACACGACACTCAAACCCTCGCGCCGCAACAGATAGGCAATCGTCAGCCCGGTCACGCCGCCGCCCACCACGCAGCAGTCGACAGCATAGTTCGCCGCAATGGGAGCACCTTGGTACGCCCCACCCATCTCGCGCATCCATGTGGACCTGCTTTTGCCTGAATGATCTTGCGTATGGCTCATTGCGTGCTCCCGGTTGGTGCGGCCCGCGGCGCAGGCTGCAAAGAACGCGCCGTGGCAAAAACGTGGATCTTGGGCTCAAGGACACGTCGCAAGCTGACACAGTGAGGCGATTCTGCGGACCAAGAGCAGGCACGTGCTCGACGTGTTCGCGTCTCACGAGGTATGCCGCCCCATGCTCTTAGCGCTCGTTCTCGCGCTGTCCGCGTTCGAAACCTCCAAGGCTGCGCCGCACATCCCGGTGCAGCGTGTGGTCAGTGTCGCCCCAACCCTTACTGAGATCGTATGTGCGCTCGATGCCTGCACGCGCCTCGTTGGGGTCACGCGCTTTGACGACTACCCACCAGAGG
>JBIKMD010000211.1:0-6687 GCA_044359465.1 Myxococcota bacterium | reverse complement strand
AGAAAGCTTCTCGGGCTGCCGCTAGAGAAAACGGCTACACTCCGCAGGTGATTTCGAACCGCTCGAAGCTCGCACTGTTAGTGCTGACGACAACGCTCTCTAGTTGCCTCGTCTTTGATACGATCCGTCCCTACAACCAGACGCCTGAAGGGCAGACGCCCGGAGTCACAGGTGATACTGGCGCGGTGGTGCCAGACGGACCGACGGGAGAAACGGGTCCAAGCGGAACATCAGGCACAAGCGGAACATCAGGCACAAGCGGAACATCGGGCACGAGCGGAGTGACAGGAGCGTCCGGCGGGCCCGTGACAGGCTTCGCGATCGCACCCTCTGGTCCGCAAACCGTTGGGTTCGCAAAGACCCTGCAATTGAACGCGGTCATCACAGGTGGCAGCAACCTTGGCACCACTTGGACGTTCGTAGGCGACAGCACGGGCGCCACGCTCTCGTCTTCCGGCCTGTTCACTGCTCCTTTGTATGAAAAAACATACATCGTCGACGGTGCAAGTGTAGAGGACCCCACTTTCCATGCGACCGTCACAATCAACGTGAGGCTCTCCGAGATCGTATACCTGGCTGGTGGGCTCGGCGGCGCAGGTTACGCCGATGGCGTCGGGTCAAACGCGCGCTTCAACGCTCCGGCTAGCATCACGCGAGGTCCGGGCGGCGACTACTATTTGACGGATATCCAGTTCGCGATTCGGCGCATCACACCCGCCGGTGTGGTGACGACGATCGCAGGATCGGCCTACGAAAACGCAATGATCGACGACCCCTTGGGTCAAGGTAACGAGCGATTCACTCAGCCCGAGGGAATCGTTAGCTACGGAAATGACACGCTCTTCGTCGCCGACGTCGGTTCGTACAGAATCCGCAAGCTGGTCCAAAGTGGATCGTCTTGGCTGGTCACAACGCTAGCCGGAAGCGCGCGAGGCGTCACTGGAGGCACCGGGTCTGCAGCTAGGTTCGACCACCCGGTTCACCTGGCGATAGATGAAGCGCACGATCTGCTGTTGGTAGCCGACAATCTCACGAGCTCGACCTACGCACCCCAAGGATCGCGCCTGGCGCAGATCACCATCCCCACGGGTTTTGTGACCGACGTCTGCACGTCTGCGCAGCGGCCTTCTCCGCAAGGATTCCTTTCGCGTTTGACAGTCGATCCCATACGCCACCAGGTTCTAGCATCTCGAGACGGCGCCCAGGTTGAGGTGGTCGCCACGTGGAACGGCAGCGCCTACGTGTGCGTGCCTCCCCCAAGCACCTCATTCACCTCCATGACTTCACCGCCCAACATTCAATCAGGAAGCGCGCTGCTTTGGGTGTCCAGCCGCCTCTTCGCTGTGGACTTCTCGAGGATGCTTTTGTTTGGCACGGGTGACACCTCCACTGGCAGTGCGCCGTTCCCATTGAGCAGCATTGGCGGCTTTTTCTTGTACTCCAATGAATCGTATGACTCGGACGAAACGCCCGAAGAAGGCAGCCCGGTTTCAGCGCCTGCGATGACTTACCCGTCTGGCTTAGCAGTCAGCACGGACGGAGGCACACTGGTCATCGCAGAACATGGACATCACAAAGTTCGTTTGGTGGATCTCGTCACCGAGCAGGTTTCCACGCTCGCGGGAATGGCCGAGCAAGTTCACGGCACGGACAACAGGTACCGCGACGCGGCGGGTGCCCAAGCAAGATTCTCGACGATTCAGGGCATGACCGCGGATGACGCAGGCAACCTGTGGGTGCTCACCGATGTGTTTTATGCCCCGCGTATTCGTAGGGTTCCCATGGACGGCGGGGTCCCTACGACACTCACGTTGCCGACCGATATCACACCAAGCGCGATCGCTTTTGATCCCTCTACCAACGAGCTCATCGTCAGCTCAAAGAGAACGAACGGGGTGAACGCACTCTACTTCGTTGCCCCGAGCGACACCTCTTCGCCCGCGACCATCAACGCCGTGCTCGGCGCCCCCTCGGGAGCCACCGCAGCATCCGGGTATGTCGATGACGCCGCTGGTACCAACAACGCTGCCGTTCGTTTCTTGCTGCCAAACAGCGTAGCGGTAGGACCCTCGGGAACGCTCTATGTGGCAGACGAAGGTAACAATGTCATTCGCCGCCTGGAGCGCAATCCGTCCGGTGGATTCTTCGTCACGACCTTCCAAGGCACCAGAGGCTCGATTGGTTTTGCTGAGGACACAGATAACAATCCGCTCACCCTTGGCGCCACCTTCGACGAACCGTCAGGCCTAGCTTTGTTTGGGAACTATCTTTTCGTCTCAGACGCCGACACCAAGTTGATTCGTCGCATCGATCTTACAACCCGCAATACAGTTCGAATCGCCGGCTCTCCGAACACCCAGCAACAGGTCGATGGCACAGGGGGCAGCGCGCGCTTCTGTACCCCGCAGTATCTCGCAGTCGATGGGGCGGGCGTTGTCTATGTGTCCGACTTTGACATCGATCATCCCTATGGTTCCTTCACCGGTCTCGTTCGCAAAATTACCGGGGCGACAACGCTCATTCCCAGCGCCCAAGTGACGACGCTTGCGGGCGATATCGTACAGAGGCGGCGTGCGGTGAGACCAGGTCCGCTCCCCGGCATTCTCAATCAGGTCAAGGCGCTGACGCTTGCACCGAACGGCGACATGGCTGTGGCATCGGAAAACTCCATCCTGTTCATTCGATGATCTTTGCGCCGCGGCACGCCGGCGGTATACGAGCTTGCGTGAGAAACCCCGCCATAGTCGTACTCTTCTCGCTCGTTACCAGTGCGTGCAGCACCACTTACCGCTTCTCCCAAGAAGACGTTGAACGTATCGCCGCTGGGCGTGAGGTACGCAATGTCAAAGACAACAAGGGCGGGCTCGTAGATCTCGGCACTTACTCGCTTGTGTATCGGGAGAAGGACAGCAAGGCACCAAAACGCGTCAAAGGGCTGGAGCAGCTCAATTCACTCGCGACCGGCGGGCAGCTTGCGGCCATGCAGAAGCTCGAAGCCGTGCCAGGCCTTGCGGATAAAGCGGCGCAGCGGGTGGCGCTTGGTGGCGGCGTTGGGCTGGCGGCCGGCGTGGGTATTGGCTTTGCCATCTCCAACCGTATCGCCATTGAGCAGCAGCGGGACCAGGCGCTCACCGTAGCCCTTGGCACCGTGATTAGCGGCCTCCTTGGCGCTACAGCAGGGGCCCTCATTGCCTATTTTGGCGGCGCCGGCGTGGGAAACATGCGTGATGGCAGCATCGAGCTCACGGAAGGGTCCGCCTCGCTGCCCGCCTCCGAACCTGCATCTCAACCAAGTCATTAAAACCGCGCAATTAATAGGTTACAGCTTTAAAATCGGTGTGTTAGGGGCCGCGCCGTGACCTCAATTTCAGACATTCTCAATCGCGTTGAAAAACCAGGCCGCTATGCAGGCGGCGAGCTCAATCAGATCGTCAAAGACAACGCTGCCGTGCGTGTGGCGCTGTGTTTTCCAGACGTTTACGAAGTGGCCATGAGCCACACCGGCTTGCGGGTGCTCTACCACTGCATCAACGAGCAGGAACGCTTCGCAGCCGAACGCTGCTACACGCCTTGGCCAGACGCCGAGAAAGTCCTGCGTGAAACGCAGACGCCACTTTGGACGCTCGAAACGCGCCGAGCGCTCAGCGAGATGGACTGCGTGGGATTCAGCCTTCAGTACGAGCTGAGTTATCCGAACTTGCTCAACATGCTGGAGCTTGGCGGCGTCGCGGTCTACTCGCGCGATCGTGCAGATGACGCGCCGCTCGTCATCGCCGGTGGCGCTGGCGCGTTCAATCCGGAGCCGCTCGCGGACTTCGTCGATGCGTTTTTGATTGGAGAAGGGGAAGAAGCCGTCGTCGAGCTGTGTGAAGTGCTGGATAAACGCCGCACCGAAAAGTGGACCCGCGCGCAGTTGCTCGAAGCCGTCGCGCAGATCAAAGGCATGTACGTGCCGGCGCTCTTTGAGTTCACCTTCGAACATGGTGGTCCGATCAAAGCGATCACCCCCAAGCTCGCGGCCTATCAGAACTCAGGGCATCGCCAGATTACAGATCTCGACAAAGCGCCCTTTCCGCGCAAACCGCTCGTCCCGAACGTGCAAATCGTTCACGATCGCGTGGGCATTGAAGTACAGCGCGGCTGCACCAAAGGCTGCCGCTTCTGCCAAGCCGGCATGATTTTCCGGCCCACGCGTCAGCGCAATCCTGAGACAGTGCTGCAGATTGCCAAGGAGTCACTCGATGCGACGGGCCAAGACGAAGTGTCGTTCTTGTCCTTGTCTATCGGTGACTACGAGCCGTTGCAGCCGCTGCTGCGAACCTTCTTCAACACCTACGACGCAGAACGTGTTGGCGTGTCACTGCCATCGCTCCGCACCGAGACACTCACGCAAGACGTGGTGAACGAAATTGCGCGCGGCAAGAAGCACAGCTTCACGCTTGCGCCAGAGGCGGGCAGCGACCGCATGCGCCGCATCATCAACAAGGGCAACACGGAAGAAAATCTGCTCAAGGCCGTCGACACCGCGCTCGCCGCAGGTTGGAGCGCGCTGAAGTACTACTTCATGATCGGCCTGCCCTACGAAATCCAAGACGACGTGGATGCCATTGCGCACCTGGGCATCGCCTCACGCGAGCGCGCAAAACGGCAGGGCAAAAAGCTCGATGTGGCCGTCAGCGTGTCCAGCTTCGTGCCAAAACCGCACACGCCCTTTCAGTGGGAGCCGCAGATCCCCGAGCCAGAAATTCGTCGGCAGCAAGATCGTTTGCGCGACATGCTCAAAAAAGGCGGCGCCGCGTTTCGTTATCACAATTCCGGTCAGACCCTGGTTGAAGGGGTCATTTCGCGCGGTGATCGCCGCGTTTGCGATGTGATCTATGCCGCATACAAAAACGGCTGCCGTCTCGACGCCTGGGACGAACACTTCAATCTAGAGAAGTGGCTGGAAGCCTTCAAAGCACTCGAGCCTCATGGTCTCGAGTGGACGTGGTACCACCGCCGCCGCGAGCTTGGTGAGATCTTGCCTTGGGACGCAGTGGACTCGGGCGTCAGCAAACGCTTTTTGCTCAAAGAGCTGTCACGCGCGCACAAAGAAGCAGAAGTCGAAGACTGCGCTTGGGGCAAATGCACGGCGTGCAGCGCGTGTGATTTCAAAACCGTCGAGCCCATTGCCTATCCGCGTGATGCCCTTGCGGTGGGCGAACCGCTGCCACGCGCCGCGCACCCGAGCGTCGTCACCACCGTGCGCCTCAGGTTTAGCAAAGACGGCATTGCGCTTTATATGTCCCATCTCGAGATGATGGAGGCATTGCTGCGTGCATGCCGCCGCGCCAAGCTCGACGTCGTTTATTCGCAAGGTTACTCGCCCCGTCCAAAGATCAGCTTCTCGCCGGCGCTTCCTTTCCGCATGGCTAGCACCTGTGAGTTCATGGATCTGGAGCTCGCGGGGGTCGTCGAGCCCGAGTCTGTCCTGCAGGCCATGTCACGCGTCATGCCAACGGGAATTCGTGCCGAGCAGGCGTTCCTCGTAGGCAACAAAGACAAAGCGGTGGCGCATGCGATCAACACCATGACCTTTGCTGCGCACGTATCCGATCCTGCGGCTGTGCTTGCGCACTACGCGGCAAGCGAGAGTGTCATTGTGGAGCGGGTCAAAGAGAACAAAGGCAAACGCTTCGATCTCAAGAAAGAGATTGAGGTGTTCGTGCGCAATGGTGATCTTGCTGTGCTGATTCACCAGCGCATCGATGGCACCGTAAAACCAGAAGAAGTCAGCACCGCGCTCAAGCTGGAGAACGCTGTGTGGTCCAAAGTCGACGTCGGTTTTGGTGAGCAACAGAGCTCGACAGCCGTTCCATTCCGCGCGAGCCGCGTAGACAACAAACCCAAAGCCATTCGTCCGCGCGATCCTACACGTGACGAAGACCTGCTGAAGAACGCGCCTTTCGCCGAGCGCTAAGCGGCGTATTCATTGAACAAAATACAACATTGAACGGCGCCCGAACCCGTGTCAGCACAGGCCAGCGAAACCTTGGCCCATGGTCTGGGTTACACACGCAGGAGCCACTTGTTGTTACGTAGCTTCATGGCCTGGGCCCTCTGCTTTTTTGCCGCGGCAACGGCAGAAGCGGCGCGTTTCGACATCAACCTGTTTCTGCACAATCGAGGCACCGCGCGGGGCGGCGGACGCAACGTCAATCTGCTCTTCGACGTTTCGCGCGACCAGTACGATCTCAGCACCTACCTTGCCCCACAACCAAACGAGATTTTTTACTCTGGTTTTGCCGAAGCACGCCTCGATGCCGAGCTCACCAAGTGGTTTAGCGCACGTCTCATGCTCAACAGCGGCGAGGTCCGCGAACAAGCGATCTCGCTCGATGGGACCACGCGCTTGCAACGTGTCTGGACCATCAACGGGCGCCTGGTGCTCGACGAGCTGCGCTACACCGGCTTCGTTAGAACCGCTGTCATCGAATTTCATGCACCCGACACGCAGTGGTGGCAGATCGCACTAGGCCGCAAACTTTGGGTCCTCGGCAATTCGCTCATCTACGACGATTGGGGGCTAGGTGCATCGCTCAGTCTAGATTTTGAGCTTCTGAACGGAAAACCCTGGCGCTTCGATCTCAGCTACATCATTCCGTCACGCGATTGGCTGGACCCACCCATCAGGAGCCCGCTGATCAC
>JBIKMD010000210.1:0-6688 GCA_044359465.1 Myxococcota bacterium | reverse complement strand
CGGTGGCAACAGCAGGATGCACTTGCGCCTCTGCCAAGGCCGCGCTGATGCGAACGAAATCATCGTTTGCCCCACAGTCTAGCTGAAGCAGACCGAGCGCGGGGACCGTGCCTCCGAGCGCGCAACCCGTGCTTTCGAGAAGTCCTGTGAGCCCAGACTTGCTCACGCCTTCGTTCAGCGCTACGAGCAAGAAACGTTTGGAGGTCTTTAGCGCAGTCGTTGGATGCGATGCGAGGTCGCTCTCGCTTTCTGCAACGTAGCGGCGCTCAGGAAGCGTGAGCTTCGTCCCATCGGTGGTGTGCGTGCGCTCTTTGGCACACGCTACCAAGAGACAGAAACTAAGCGTGACAGTTTGTTTCATGCCCCGGGCAAAGCAAGGAGTGGACCACATGCCAAACGAGCCACCGTCGCGCGCATGGCTTGGCAGAGGAGCAATTGCATGGGACGTCCCATGGGGTCAGCCTGCGCTTGCGTCGGCGAGGGCAACACCTGAGGGCATGTTGCGTAACGCGCGAATTGCGAACAAAGAAAGGAGTATGCGTCGTAGCTTGGTTCGCGTGTCGATCGCGCTCTTGGGTCTTTTGCTATTGTTCTACGGATGGTCTCACCTCGCAATTGCTGAGCTCCCGAACACCAGCCGCGGCTACGCGCTCGCGTACGCCAAACCGGAGCGAGTGAAAGTTTGGGAAACACAAATCGAAGACACCTCACGGGCGACGGCGCCGCGGGGAAGCTTTGCGGGCCTCCCCTCGCGCACCATGAAGCTACGCGTGTGGCAACCGGAATCGTCCGCGGCTCCCCTGCTCGTCTATAGTCACGGTTTTGGCGGCAACCGCGATGATGCAGACCAAATCATGCGTCACCTAGCCTCGCGCGGCTACGTGGTTGCTGCGCCGTCATTCCCCTCGACGAACACTTTTGCACCGCGCGGACCCAAACTCGACGACGTCGTCAACCAACCTGGCGATCAACGCTTCGTCATCGATCGTTTGCTCGAATGGAATGCCGAGCAAGGTCACGTGCTGCAGGGCAAGATCGATCCCGAACGAATTGGCGCGTTGGGCATTAGCCTTGGCGGCCTCACGACCATTCTCATGGTCTATGATCCAGCGCGCCACGATCCGCGCATCAAAGCGGCGGTCTCTATTGCGGGCGTGCACGCCATGTTCACGCGCGCGTATTATACACGCACCGTGCCGTTCCTAGAGATCGCCGCAAGCAAAGACGCCGTCGTGCCCTACGAGCAGAATGGCAAACAGGTTCCAACAGACATCACTGGCTCGCTGCTCGTCAGCGTTTCTGACGGCACACACGCTGGTTTCTCGGATTTTGCGTCATCCGTGCGTTTCTTGAGTCACGTGGATACGGTCGCCTGCGCCTTTATCAAGCTGAACCTCGAAACGAGCGATAGGGGATCTTGGGTCTCAGCCCTAGGGGCCACACCTGGCGTGCGTGAGCCAGAATCGCACGTTTGCGAAGAGGCGCTGCTGCGCGGCCCGACGCTCGATCCGCGTGCGCAACAACGCATCACCGCGGTTGCGCTCAGCGCGTTTTTCCAGAGTCACTTCGGTCAAGACGAGGCCACGCGCCAAGCGAACGCTGCGTATTTGCGCAGTGGTCTAAGCGAGGACTTCCCCGCGGCAAAAGTCAACGCGGCGCGGTGACTCAAGGGCGAACGAACAGACCAAAGTAACCATGCACACCCTCGTCTAGAGGCTGCCCCATGACGTGGCCGCGTGTTTTGTAGGCCAGTCGGCCAAGAATCCCGAGTGGGCCATAGAGCAACAACTCCGCAGATACCGCGTAGTTCACGCCAACGATGAGCGGACGTTCGTAAAGATTGCGCACACCAAAGACCGTTTGCGGCTGAACGAAGAGATCCAGCTCGGCGCCGATCGCAATCCACGTGGTGGGTCTGTACTCAAACAAGCGCGCGCCGAGCCCGCCGTAGAATGCAAATCCGGAGCTGCCGGCGCGCACATACACGCAGCCCGAGAACCACCGATTGAAACCAAAGAGATCGATGTAATGCTCAGGGCCGAACGGCGACAGATTAAATCGCGTCCCGAACATGAGCTCCACCGGACCTGCAGGGATGGTGGGTAAGCGAAAATCGCGCTGACCAAACCAGCCATAGGACACGAGCAGATGATAGGCGCTCAGCCACAACATGGGGTCTAGCGCGTTACCGATATAGGAGTACGCCAGCTGACGCCGCACCTGGAGCTCAGACAAGTCCGAATTGAAACGCGCATTCAGGCCCCGCGCGTACGCACCAAGGTCGCTCATGGAGGAACCGGTTGCAGGAGATACAAACGATCCCAAGTACGTCGTCTTGGCAGCCAAATAGACCAACGCTTCACTATAGCGAAGCGCCCCGCCGCGCCGCGCCGTTTCTGCTTCCACCCAAAACGCTGCGTAGTGCTCAGCCTCTATGCCGCCCACAACCATGGCACGATCGCGATCGGGATCGCCGCTCAGCGCATTTTCCGTGAGCCCCACATAAGGCGGCGCCTTGGGATCGAGCGCAAAACGCCATGGCGGTGGCACACCGAAAGAAAACGTGGCCCATATGCCGCTCTCCCTGGCACGCGCACCATGGCCAAACACTTCATGTATGAGCAAAGTCGACAAGAACGCGAGCGTCGCATCGACGACGACCAGCTTGGCACCACGTCCGATCAGCGCGAGCGACTTCTTCCACCACACGCTTTCGTCGAACACGATGTGGGTAGAAAGCTGATCGTCGTAAAGCATGACGCCCGCCTGCAAACTGAGCGTCGTCCGCACTCCACCCTCAACGCCAAAACCAGGAGCTAGCGCGAGCACATAGCGCTCGTCCCCGCGCGGCGAATCATCGAGCAGGCTCGCAGCCAGCAGCAACGCCAGGATCATTTGCAATCGACCTGAATACGTTCGACGACACTTTCACGCTGCTGAAACAAGCTGAAGGTGCGATCACCTACGATAAGCAATCCATCTATTGCGCTGGTGGCGCCGTTCGTTGGTAGCTCCGCGAGCGGGATATCGCCGCCGATCTTCTTTCCGTTCGCATCGATCGCCACCAAATACGGCACGTTTGCCGCAAGCCCCACGACTCCAGCGCCACTGCGCGAGACCCCCGCAACCGTCGGCAAAAAGTCGGAGGTGTAGCGTTGCTCGAGCCCAAGTTCCTCACGCCAAGACGCACGCGTCACGAGCAGATCCCCGCTCAGAGTATTGCGCGACACAATCAAACGGTCGTCACTCCACGCGAGAACGTCGTAAAGAGAGAGGTCCTCTCGCACCGTTTGTAATGTCTCATCGAGCAGCAAGACCAGCGCCCCCGCGGTGGCGACCGCGGCGTAGTCGCTTTGCGGCGTGGCTCGAAAACGTTGAAACGCGAGTCCCGCGACTGCTGGTGGCGCCAGTGAGCGCTGCGCCAGAACGTTTCCGTCATAGTCGAGCTGCGCGAGCTGCAGGGTCTCGTCACTCGAGAGCTGCCACATGACAATGAGCGTTCCACCAATCGCGCGCAGCGCCAGCGACCGCACATAACATTTGTCGCAACGCACGAGCGGAAGAGGAAGCGGCTCGCCCGGTGCACGCAAAAACCACAAGCGATCTTCCGGAACAATGGGTTTAATCGTCACTTCGCCCTGAGGCGTGGTGAAGGTTTCAGGAGGAAGCTCGATCAATTGGCGTACAACGAACACGCTTGTTTCGCCCGACGCCACGAACGCCCGATCCGAGGGCAGTCCAAAGGGCCGAAGCTCACCGCTTCGCCAAGCCAACGCATTCCCAGCGTGATCGAAGGTGGCCACAAAGGGCGTCAGCAGCTCGCCACTGATGCTGAATGACTGCACCTGTACCTGGTCGCCGATGACGCGTAGCACGGCTTGCTCGCTGTCCTCGAGCAGGACCTGACGCGCCACGACGCGGCAAGGCGGAACGTGGCCAAAATCGCACGCAGCAAGAAAAGCGAAAAACAACCAGGGTCTGGCGATCAAGGTTTGGAGCGGTAGCCGCTCTTTTGCGCGCGAACAAGTGAAACGGCTTTGCGCGCAGGCGCAGGGACCGACTGCACAGAGACCTAGGAGAATACCGTGTTAGAGGGCATCTTTGCCGCGTTCGCCCGTGCGAATTCGCACGACTTCCTCTATCGAATAGACGAAGATCTTTCCGTCACCAATGCGGCCAGTCTTGGCGCTCGCCTCAATCGCATCTACCACTTGGCGCACGAGCTCGTCCGGCACGGCAATTTCGAGCTTAATTTTGGGTAGAAAGTCGACCACGTACTCGGCGCCGCGGTAAAGTTCCGTGTGGCCTTTCTGACGCCCAAACCCTTTGACCTCGCTCACCGTGATGCCGCTGATTCCAACTTGGGACAACGCCTCTTTGACGTCGTCCAGCTTGAACGGCTTGATGATGGCTTCGACTTTTTTCATTACGGGCCGTGGTAGCACATGATCTCGGAAGTCTTCCAGTTCTCGCTCGTCGCCTTCAGCGCCATCTTTTTCGTGGTCGATCCGTTCGCCGTAGTGCCGATTTTCGTCATCATGACGGAGCACGACGATGACCAGAAACGCCGCCGCATGGCGCTCAAGGCGTGCCTCGTCACCGCCGGCGTCCTGATTGGCTTTACGCTTTTTGGCAGCCTGATTTTCAAGTTGTTCTCAGTGACCCTCGCGTCGTTCAAAATCGCTGGCGGCGTGCTGCTCATGATCACGGCGTTAGACATGCTTCAGTCACGCGCCTCGACGACGAAAACGAGCGGGCCAGAGATTGAAGAGGGTGTGCATAAACAAGACATTGCCATTGTACCGCTCGCGATGCCGCTGCTGGCAGGACCTGGTTCGATCGCCACGGTCATGGTGCTCAGCGCACAGTCACAGAAGTGGTGGCAAACAATTCCGATCGTGCTCAGCATCATCCTCACGGCCGTGATCGCCTACTTCATGATGCGCGGGGCAAACTTCATCAACCGCGTGCTGGGAACAACGGGGCGCGCAGTCTTCAGTCGCGTGATGGGTTTGCTGCTCGCAGCCATTGCCGTCGAGTTCGTCATTTCCGGAATCCGCGACGCGCTGCCGGAATTGTTCAAAGTCTAAACGCACGAAGCTTCGGGTGATGGTTGCGTCGTGGTTGTGGGCGAAACCTGTGATGATGGCAACACTGGCGAGGACGACGGCGCACCTGCGGTGCTCGCTCTGGCCCTGCTTCTCGTACTTTTGCGCCGTCGTCAGCGGCGCTAACGCGCAAAAAGTCGGAATAGTTGGGCTGACCAAAAGCGACGAAAATGGCCAGGACACGCATCCATAGCCACACCCTCGTGCGTATCATCTGTATAAAGGATGCGCGTCATCTTGAAAAACGTGGGTGGTGCATCTAAGGACGCGTCTCAGTTATGATTCTTAGTCGCGCGTTGTCGTCGACCCTCGGTAAGAAGATCGTCATGGCGATCACTGGCGTTGGTCTTTTCGCCTTTGTTCTTCAACACATGCTCGGACATTTAATCATGTTCGGCGGTTCAGATGCGTACAATTCCTACGCAGCGAACATGCAAGCGCTTGGCGCGCTCAAGTGGGGGGCGCGGGCAATACTCCTTGCCGCTGTAGGCCTGCACATTTGGGCGGCCGTAGCGCTCACACGGCAAAACGCCTCAGCGCGGCCGCAGGCGTACCAAGAAAACAAGAACACGGGCGCTTCACTGTCGTCGCGCACGATGATCATCAGTGGGCTCATTCTCGCCGCGTTCATCGTGTACCACCTGCTGCAATTCACCATTGGCGTGACGCATCCCGCTGACTTTGCGCTGGTGGACCAAGCCGGTCGCCATGACGTGTATACCGGCATGGTGCGCGCGTTCGAACAGCCTTGGCTCGTGATCTTCTACGTCGTCTCCATGGCCCTGCTGTGTGTGCACTTGTCGCACGGCGTTGCGAGCTTCTTCCGTTCGCTCGGTCTCATGAACGGCCGCTACCGTCAGCTTGAAGAACGGTTTGCCATGGGCAGCGCGATCGTCGTGTTTCTGTGCTTCTCTTCTGTGCCTGTCGCGATCATCGCAGGGATCATCAAATGAAATTAGACGCGAAAATTCCGTCAGGTCCGCTCAGCGGCAAGTGGGAACGCTACCGTTCCGAAGTGAAGTTGGTAAACCCCGCCAACAAACGTAAGTTCGAAGTGATCGTTGTGGGTACGGGCCTCGCCGGTGCGTCGGCGTGTGCCACGCTGGGTGAGCTCGGCTACAACGTCAAATCGTTCTGCTTTCAAGACAGCCCGCGCCGCGCGCACTCGATTGCGGCCCAGGGCGGCATCAACGCAGCCAAGAACTACAAAAACGACGGCGATAGCGTGCATCGTTTGTTCTACGACACGATCAAAGGCGGCGATTTTCGCGCCCGTGAAGCCAACGTGCACCGGTTGGCGGAAGTCAGCGTAGACATCATCGACCAATGTGTTGCCCAGGGCGTACCGTTCGCGCGTGACTATGGCGGTTTCCTCGAGAACCGCTCCTTCGGCGGCTCACAGGTGTCGCGTACGTTCTACGCGCGCGGCCAAACCGGACAGCAGCTGCTCATTGGTGCGTACCAGGCGCTCGAGCGCCAAATTGCCGCTGGCTCGGTCAAGATGTACTCGCGCCACGAGATGCTCGATTTGGTGCTAGTCAATGGCCACGCCAAGGGCATCATCGTGCGCAACTTGGTCA
>JBIKMD010000209.1:0-6696 GCA_044359465.1 Myxococcota bacterium | reverse complement strand
AAAACAGAGGCTTGTTGCATAGGTTACGTCCGGGCTCGGTCTGCCACTACGGAACCAGATTTGTCGACGTCTATTTTTTTCGGCGTTCCGTCGCCCAGAGGCGGGGCGCAGACCAGCGGCGCAGCGACAAAAGTCGCGTAGCGAAATGGCGCAACAGCGCGTGGGAGCAAGCGTTGCAGCTTAAGCAACCACTACCTCCGCGTCAGCGCGTTCAAGCGTGGCGCCTCCGGCGTCCATGAGCGTGTGTTGCAACTGCCAGTCGCAGCCTGCCCTTTCGGCCAAAAGCGCAAGCGATAGGCGTTCGTTGCTTGTTTCGTCGGGCCGCTGCATCGCGTGCACGCTGCCACCTGAACCCGACGATCGCCAAAAGTGGCCGAAGCGTCGCCTTTTGCTGAGCGCATGCGCCAAAAGCAAGTCGCATGCAGCGTCAGTGTACCTCCCGCGACCGATGACGACGTCTTGGTTTGCCGCGAGCGGATGCGAAGTTGCACCAAGGAAGATCGCCAGCTGTTCTTCGACTATATGGCCTGCATGGACGCGCAACCCGTGTGCTCACCCACTGCCATGGGGTCATTCTACTCATCAGGGTGCAGCGTGAAGCTCGCCACGTTGAGCGCAGGATGCCGCAACTTTAGTCGAGCGAGCGAACCCGGCACGGATGACACGCCCCCTGTGTTGCCTGCGGCCAATACGACTCCGTACAACAACGCTCCAGTCGCGGTGATCTCACCCATCAGCACGCTCTTTGTCGGCTTGCCCGTTCGGCTGGATGGGTCGAGCAGCTCGGACCGTGACAATGATGCGCTCACTTTCACATGGCGTTTGATCGCAAGGCCGCCGGGCAGCGCTGCGACGCTTTCTGGCAGCACCGCTTTCGCATCGCTGACCGCAGACGTGGCAGGCCTGTACGAGATTGGCCTCATTGCGAACGACGGTCGCGAAAACAGCGACGAGGCGGTCATGGGCGCGAGCGCCGTCGTGGTTGTGGGTGACGCACGCGCGCTGAGCTATCGCGTGGTCGACGCAGAGGTTTCGCTCCCACTGGACCGCGTCATCGCCGTCTCCGCGTCCCCTCACAAGCTGCACATCCTCACACCTTCCACCGGCGCCGACACTACGGTTGATCTGTCGCTTACGCCGGCTTGCGTCTCGGTGGGTCCGGACGGTTTGTTTGCAGCGGTCGGACACGACGGCTGGATCTCTTACGTCGATCTTTCGCAAGCGAAGGTCGTCGCCACCTACGCGATTCCGACGGATGTCTACGACGTGGTGCTCGCGGGCAACGGATACGTCTACGCCTCGCCGCGTCAGGATCAGTGGGAAAACATTCATCACGTGCGCCTTGTTGACGGCGTCACGGGCAAAGGCACGCACAGCGTCTACGCTGGCGGCCGAATCAAGCTGCATCCAAGCGGAGCAGCGCTCTACTTCGCGGACACTGGGCTCAGCCCAGCGGACATAGAAAGACACTCGATAGTCAGTGGCGCAGCCGAGCTCGTCAGCGATTCACCCTATCATGGCGACTACAGCATGTGCGGAAACCTCTGGCTGTCACACGATGGTGAGCGAATCTTCACGGCGTGCGGCAATGTTTTTCGTTCGTCGGACGTCGAAGCAAACGACATGCTCTACAATGGCTCGCTGCCGAACGACGAGGCGGACGCCGCCGTGTACGCATGGGTCGACCACCACGCGAACAGAGTGGCTGCGCTGCAAACGGCTCGTCGCTCGTACTGGGATGCCGAGCCTTCGAACACGTCGCTGGATACCCGAATCAAGATCTTCGATTACCAGTTCCTCAGCGAAGAACGTGCGATACAGTTGCCTCCGCTCTTGCTCGATGGCGCGTATCATTCGCTGCACGGCGACTTCGTATTCTTCAGCGCCGACGGCGCATCACTCTACCTGATCGCGCACATCGCAGAGTCCGCCGGCGTTCTGAACAATTTTGCGCTCGTGGCCGTTCCTCTGTAACAGGGCGGCCTCGAAGTCGCCGTGCAAGTGGGGGGCTCATAGGAACTCCGTCGATACGAATAAAACAACGTGATCCATGAGGTGCAGCGAGAGCTCGTTCATGTTGCGGCCAATGTTCGTTGAGCTGCGACCACGGGGTATGCCGATACGCAATCTCGCATGGCTGATATCAATCCGGGATATCGGCGATGGGGTAAAGCGGGTAGTCGTAGTCTGCGGGGCAAACACCTTCGGCCAAGGAATGGCCCACTGCCAAGCCAACTCCTCCGGCGCCAACCGCCGCTAAGGCAGCCAAGGGAGGAGCGAGCAAACCCGCGCTGGCGATCACTCCGACGGTCCCCAGGGTCAAGCCCACAGCACCGGCAATCACCATGGCCTCGCCCATACACGCCAACCTGCCGTGTACGTTCTGTACTCTTCTAAGCTCTTCGCCCGTGAGAATCGGCCGTTGCAGCGCTTGCAGGTAAGGATCGAGAACCACTACGTCCTCGGGACTGCGTCCTGCATTCTTTTGCGCTTCAATTTCGACGAACTGCGCGATCAGCGCATGCTCGTCCGCGGTCACATTCTCACCGATCGCTGCGCTCAACGCGTTCGCGCGAGCCTCGGTTGAATAAAGAGAGGGGCTCATTATCAAAGCGTTTCTGACAGTAGTAGCGGACATCATCTCACCTCGGGAATTGTATCGGCGCCGCCATGAACGCGTGTTCTAAATTCCCCGACACTTGCCGGTAGCGACGATCGATCGCGGCGCCCGTCTTGGCTGCCTGGGTGTTGCGAAGCCCGCGAGCTTTGAGCTGGCGCTTGCCTGGAGGATCTGAGCATCAGGGCGTGACGCTCCCGGCCCCATCGCCTCCGTGAGCACCTTGATTGTGCGCTGCCACTCTCACTCTGCGACCAAAAACGAACAGATGGGAGACGAGCTCAAAGCCGACGTCACCTTGTTGCCTCATGAAATCGCAGACTTGATTCGTTGTCTCGAGAGCGACGCCTGCTACCTCGTTCTGCAGGCGAGCACCGACTCGGTCATCCTACTGCGCCCTCAAGCGTTGCAGCTTAAGGAACCACTACCTCCGCGTCAGCGCGTTCAAGCGTGGCTCCTCCGGCGTCCATGAGCGTGTGTTGCAACTGCCAGTCGCCGCGCATGGTGAAGTTCACGGCGCTGACTTCGTACTCGCCAGGCGCGACCTGTGTCACCGTAGGTGAGGAGCTGCCGTGCCCATGCGCAGGCATCCAGAGTTTGACTGCGACGGACGTCGCTGGGTCGGAATAGGGGCCAGTCGCAGCCTGCCCTTTCGGCCAAAAGCGCAAGCGATAGGCGTTCGTTGCTTGTTTCGTCGGGCCGCTGCTCCAGGTGATGGACGCACACATGTTCGTCTTGAGGAACGCAATTGGGCACTCGGGTTCAGGCTCAACCGGTTTCGCAGCCACCAGACACATCGCGCGCACGCGGCCACCTGAGGATTTCGTCTCGGCCCAGCTCAGCTCGTCGCCAGCAATCACGATGCTTGCAACCGAGGCTGCGTCGGCCACGATCACGCCCGCTGGGCCACCCGACCGGGCGACTTGAAAGAGCGCTGCGTCGGTCGCATACAAAATCGCATCTTCGGTGAGCTTCACTCCGAAACGGGCCTGTGCTTGCGCAACGACTACTGTGCTCGGGCCGGTCGCTTGCACCAAATGGACCGCGCCAGTCGAACCGAGATCGGCGTAGGCAATCACGCCTTCGCGCACGTCCCACCCGCCGATTCCATCGACGTCATCGATCACGAGCTCCGCAGTACCACCCGTCTTGCTCACGCGGTAAGCCCAGCCGCTGGCAGTTGCCCAGTAGACGTACGCACCATCCACCCGCAAGCGTGAGATAGTTTGGTCAACGGGCAGCTTCACGGAAGCGATTTGCACAGGCATGGGCGCGTCGTCATCAAGGCGCCAGACGTGTTGTTCGAGCGTCGCCGGGTCGTGGGTGAGCCAGTAGATCGCGCCAGCGTCGGCGGCGATGCTGAAGTCGTCAATGCTTTCGCCGGCCGGCCCAGAAACAACAGTCGTCGCTTTTTTGGTGGTCAGCGAGAGCTTGATGACTTGGCCCGGATCGTTCTGGGTCGCGTAGGACACCTCGGCGAAGAACACGGCATCGTCCCGCACGACGAGCGCACCTGTCTGCCGCTGACGGCTGCTCAGCGTTTCGACTTTTCCAGTCGCGCGGCGCCACAGGCGAAGCTTCGACTTGCCGCTCACGCTCGTCGTCCACAGGTAGTCGCTGCCGGCACTCACGAGCGCATAGGGCGCAGTCTCCGGCGCTGCCAGCGCACTCGGTTCGTCAGTACAAGCAGGGACGACCGGCTCCTCAGGCGCTTCCTCCTCTGCCGGCGTCTCGTCATCCGGGCTCACGACTGGCGTTGCGCTCGGCGTGGTTGTCTGAGGCTTAGTCGGCGGAAGCGAGGTGCTGGACGCAACGCACGCCTCGCAAAAAACGACGGCACAAATGGCGAAGCAGAGTTCTCGGAGCATGCGCCGCCGAGACCACTAGGCTCGGCCATGCGTCAATGCGTCAGGTTGTCGCAGGGAAATGCATCGCCATTTGAGAAGAAGCGACCGCTCGGAGTAGCTGCGCACGATGCCGACGTCTCTCCCAAACACTCAGCGATCCGTTGGGTTCATGCTGCTATGTTTGTCCGCAGCGAGCGCTTGCCGCACAGCTACCCCGCCGCTACCCGAGTGCACCGCGGCAACAACGCTCACTCCGGGCATTCCTGGGAGCCCAGGGCACCTCATTGCGTCGGAGCGCAACCCGAACGGCGCGAGCGAGCTCGCAACCCTGATGCGGAAAATGGCTGATGACTTGTCCTCTGCGCGTGCGGCGCTCGAAAGAAACAACGACATCGCGCCTATGCTCGCAACCCATCGACGTATTCGCTGCTCGTGGCCCACGGACCCAGGCGATCGGAACGCGCTCTTTGACGGGCTCGCCGTCAACTACCTTAGCGCGGTGGGCGAGCTAGACGCCGCTCGCGGGTCGTCGCGACGAAACGCGTACATACGCACTGTGGCCGCGTGTCGGGCTTGCCACGAGCAGACCTGCGGCGGGCCGCTGGCAGTCATCGACAAGCTCGCACTCGAGTGACACAACCCCGGGTACGGACTCGTATTAGCGCCGAGGCGGCCGCGGTGCTGGTGGCTCCGCCGTCAGCGGATCATCCGGCCAACTATGGCGCGGATAACGGCGGCGCAGCTCCTTCGCGATCGCCGGATAATGACGGTCCCAAAAGCCTTTGAGATCAGTGGTGACCTGCACGTCGCGGCCGTTTGGCGCGAGCAAATGCATGACGAGCGGCACACGCCCCTTCGCTAGCTTGGGGCCGTCATGCATGCCGAAAAAGTCCTGCAGGCGGCTCGACACGTGCGGCGGCTCACCAAGCGGATAGTCGATAGGAGCGTTGCGCCCGCCAGGAAGCTTGATGCGGTCTGGCGCGTATTCGGCGAGCGCCCGCGCAGCGCCCGCGCCTAAAGCAGACACGATGGCTGCGATGGGATCCGACTCACGAAGCTCCGCAAAATTGCGGCGCCCCATGCACAGCTCGCGCAGCGTCGTGTCGATGAGCGCGTCGTCAACTGCAGGAAGCTCCAGCTCCGGACAAGCGCGCCGCAAAAATTGCACGCGCGCAATCAGGCGGTCGAGCTCGTCACGCTCAGGAAGAATGACCGACAACCCACGCGCCTTGGCCGCTTGAAACAAGACCTCGGCCACTACTTCTGGATCCGGCGACTTGTCTGGACCTTCGTCTATGACGAAGCCGTCGTAACGCATACGGCGCACAGTCTCGACGCGCTCGCGCTCGGCGTTCCAACTTGCTTCGGTTTTATCCGTGACGCGATCGATGAACAGCTCGAGCAACGAATCCGTACTGATCTCACTCGCTGCGCGCACCACCACCTTACGATTGGCGCCGTTCACACGTTCTTCGGCGTCTATGGCAATCATCCACTCAGCGTGTTTGACCACGCTGGACTCAGCCATCTCCCCGCTCCCGCCCGAGGCAAAGAGCACCTCGCGCTCACGTTTGCGGCGTGCCACGCGATCTGGAAAAGCGGACAGAAGACAAAGCTCGAGCGCGGTCTCCCGATCGGGAGCGGTGCTCCGCGTATCCAAGTTGCGCAGCAGTTGATCGCGTTGTTTGCGCACCGCATGCGCCGCACCAACGTCCATAGTCATCGCGCGCAGAACACCCGCGCCAAAACCTTCGGCCTCCGCCCGTGCGAACACATCGAGCCACGTCAGGGGATCACTTTCGTGCGCCAGCCGCGCGTCGACGGGACCACGCAGCACTTCACGTTCGGAGAGCAACGCAGCAAGGGTGGCGGCCTCTTTGGCAACCCCACGCGCTTCGCCTTCGAGCAGCAAACGAGCGAGCCGCGGGTGCGTGGGAATCTTGGCCATGCGGCGGCCAATATCGGTCAGGCCTTTGTCATCTACCGCTGACAGGCGCGTGAGCAGCCGATCAGCGGCGTCCACTGCTTGGGCCAACGGCTTTTCGTAGAACTCGATGTCTCTGAGTTGAAAGCCAAGCGTACGCGCCAGGAGCGCCGTTTCGCTCAAGTCGAGGCGCAGAAGCTCCGGGAGCTCGTACTGCGGACGCCCGGTGTAGTCGTGCTGTGTATACAATCTAATACATCGACCAGCGCGCACACGCCCAGCTCGGCCCGCGCGTTGTTTTGCAGCGG
>JBIKMD010000208.1:0-6708 GCA_044359465.1 Myxococcota bacterium | reverse complement strand
AGGCTTCACAGACCGCGGCGGACTTGGAAGGCTCGTCACTATCGAGCAGGCCCTTAGGGTTGCCGCTCTTGACCGCGCAGAAGCGGCAGCCGCGCGTACAGACATCACCGAGCAACATGAGCGTCGCCGTGCCACTGGCCCAACATTCACCAATGTTCGGACAGCGCGCCTCTTCACATACCGTGTGCAATCCGAGGGATCGCAGGCGGGATTTGAGCGTCAAATACGTCTCGCCCACGGGGAGCGTGACCTTTAGCCAGTCGGGTTTTTTTGGGGTTGGAACTGCGGCAACTTCCATACTGCCGGGGCGGTTACGCCACGGGTTTCTTTTTGACAATACAATACACCGCGCCGTCCTTCACAACGGTGGGATAGACCTTCTGCGCATCACAAATTTTCGGGTTCGTCTGCAGCTCTCCGTCGATCATGGAGAAGCGCAAAAAGTGCCGAGGACACGAGACAATGGCGCCTTCGAGACGGCCGCCCGAGAGCAGCGCACCCGAGTGGTTACAGCTGTCCTCGATGGCGTGGTACTTACCGTCCACTTTGCTCAAACAAATGCCGTAGTCACCGTACTCAACCCCGCGCATATCGCCGTCTTTGAGATTGTCGTCGCTAATACGAACAAGCTCCTCATCTGGCGACGGGGAAGCACGCTCGTTCACAGGCAGAGAAGGAAAGAGAGGCAGATTCGGATTCGACATCTGCGGGAAATCCTAAGGCGTTACGGATTAGGCGGCAACGTTTTCGGTGACTTTGGCCATGGCTACCGAGTCTGGCCGCGCAATGCACTCAACCCCAAGCAGGGTGGCGCGGCGCTGAATTTCAGGCACCAAACGGTCGCACACGAGGACAATGCGCAGAGCACGGTACTCAGTTTTTTTCTTGATCAGCTCTGCGGTGGCAAGACCGTCCAGCGCATTGTCGAGAATGAGCAGGTGCGGTTTGAAGGTGCCGAGCTCAACCAATGCGGCAGCAGTCGATTGCACATACACAGCCACCACGCGGCGCTGCGATTCGAAGGCTTTTTTCCATTGTGCGCCTTGTTTGGCGTCTGTTTCAGCGACGATCACGCGCTGCTGGCTGATGCCGTCGAGCGACATGGGAACAGGCATGCCGCGCTGACGGGCGAACTCGACCACGTCTGCAGCGCGAATCCGGCGGTGACCACCCGGCGTGCGGTAGTAGTTGAGGTAACCCTTTTTCGACCAATTGATGACACTGGTCGCGTCCACTTGAAGCATGCGGGCGACTTCCGCCGAGGTCAAAAGCTGTTCTGGGTCCGTAATTTCCACCATATGCGCATGTGATCGGGCATTCCCGCCCATGATTAAAGGGGAAACTCGTCAGTTTGTATCATTTCAGGGAAACTCTTAGATTTCCAGAAGATCCCCGTGCAGGGAAATCTAAAGAACGACCTTCGCCTTGGTGGGTTCAAGCATGTGACCCATCTTGGTTCGTTTCGTATCTAAATAGTCGAGGCTATGTTGGTTAGCGTCAACCTCAATCGGCACCCGGGCCACCACATTGACGCCGTGCCTGGTGAGCTGCTCGACCTTGTCTGGATTGTTGGTCATAAGATGCACGCTGCGCACGCCGAGCGCCTTGAGCATGGCGGCGGCAATGTCATAGCGCCGGCCATCCACCACAAAACCGAGCCGGGTATTGGCTTCAATCGTGTCAACGCCCGCTTCTTGCAGCGCATACGCACGAATCTTGTTCCCAAGCCCAATGCCCCGGCCTTCTTGGCGCAGGTAAAGCACCACGCCCCGCCCTGCTTTGGCCACGGCGTCGAGCGACATTTCGAGCTGTTCCCGGCAATCGCACTTGAGCGATCCGAGCACCTCGCTCGTGAAACACTCTGAATGTGCACGGGCGAGCACCATTTCGCCCCCGGCAATCTCACCCTTATGAATTGCTAGATGTTCAGCGCCCACAGCATCGCGAAATACTGTGACCTTGAATGTTCCATGCGTCGTCGGAAGATTCGTCTCAGCGTACTTCTCTATGCGGGGCAAAACGGTATCCGTTTGCGTTGCAATCACAAAGTCCCCATTTCTTTCTATATGGCAGCTCACTGCCTTTACGAAGCAACCTAAGCATCGGATGCCGGTTGCGCAAACGAGCGCCGCCCTATCACAAGCAATGTCTTTAAGATGCAACTATTCTAGCTTCGGTGGGAAGTTGGCGTGCTTTTAGGTCACATCCGCGTCAAATGAGCGTCAAATCAGAAGAAATTGCCGATCGTGAACTCGAATACGATGTCACGGTCGAAGGGCCGAATTTTGGTGATCGGGATACCCCACTCAAAGCGCAAGGGGCCAATGGGCGAGAACCAGCGAATACCGAAGCCAGCACTCCACACTAGACCGAGCGATTGCGTGGCCAAGAAGCCTTTGGAGCTTCCGGGAAGGTAAAGCAGGGGCACGTTTTTGCTGCCGATGTAGAAGAAGTTTTGAGCATCGTCGTAGGCGTTACCCGCATCCACGAACACAACGCCGCGGAAACCCGCTTTCTCGAAGATGGGGAACTCAACCTCTAGGTTGAGCTGCAATTGTTTGTTGCCGCCAATGACGAAGGGCGAATTGCCGCTCGAAGGATCGTTGGCCACCGTGGGAACGTTCAGGCTTGGACCCACAGTGAGTGGCGCGTAACCACGAATCGAGTAGATACCGCCCAAGTAGTAGCGCTCGGAGATGGGCACGCCCTGCGGCGAGCGGCTCCAAATCCAACCGAGTTGCAGGTTACTCCGGAACACGAAACCTGCGCCAAGCGGATAGTAGAAGCGTGCGGTGCCGCCCAAACGAATGAAGTTGAACGACGATCCCAGGATTTGGTCAGCAAACTCCACGCTCGCTAGACCAAAGAACCCCTTGGTGGGGAACAAGCGGTTGTCGCGAATGTCGTACTGCAAATCCAGGCGCAAGCTCGACACCAACCCGGTTTGGTTCAGGTTGTAGAGATTGCGGCCGAACTGCGCACCGTAAAAGGTGTTGTTGCCGACCTGCACGTGCTCGAGTGTGTACGTGGCAAAACCACGCAGCGTTCCGCTGTTATTGATTGGATAACCAAAACCCACCGAACCGCCGCGACGTGCACGCACGAAGTCGCTGAAGCGCTGTTCCGTGACGTAACCATTGAAGTTAAACGTGAGCTGGGTGTCGAAGAGATAGGGTTCGACGAAGTTGAGCGTGAAAATCTGCCGGCCAAACGGACCAAACGAAAGCTGCGCTTGCAATGACACGCTTTGACCGCGGCCGAGGAAGTTTTGCTGCGAGATCTGCGCGGTGGCAATGAAGCGTTCGACCGAGCTGAAGCCGGCGCCGACCTGGAAGGTGCCGGTTGCCTTCTCCTTGATCTTGATCAGCACCTTCATTTTGTTCGGCTCGGACCCGCGTTCGGTCTCGAGGTCCACTGTTTCGAAGTAGCCGAGCGCGGTCACACGCTGCTTGGACACCTCGAGCATGGTGCCGGAGAACAATTCGCCTTCGTAGACGCGCAGCTCACGACGAATGACTTTGTCACGCGTCTTGGTGTTGCCGGAAATCTCAATCGTCTCGTAGTAAACCTTCTCGCCTGGATCGATGTCCAAATCGAGGTCCACCACACGCGTCTGCGGATTGATGCGGGTCTGCGGCGTCACGTTGGCGTAGGCAAAACCGTGGTCACGGTAGACGTCAGCCACGCGTGCAAGGTCACCGAACAATTTGGTCTTGTTGAAGATCTCGCCGGTTTTCACCGTGATCTGATTGTAGACACCCTTCTCGTTGACGAGCATCAGACCGTTGTCATCGAAGAGATCGACTTTGCCGATGACCTTGATCTCGCCGATCGAGAATTGCTCGCCCTCTTCGATAGGCACGGTGATGTAGATGTGGCGACGATCGCTAGAGATCGTGACCTGCGGTTTGAGCGCGCGCGCGTTGAGATAACCCCGATCGAAGTAGATGCTGTTGAGCTTGTAAAGGTCAGCCTGGAACATCTCCTCGCGGTAGGTTCCGGCGCCCGTCAGAAAGGACAGCAGGTGCCCTTCTTTGGTCATCATCTGTGACTTCAGCTCGTCGTCACTGACCGCTTTGTTGCCAAGGAAGGTAATCTTACGAACTTCAACCTTCTCATTCTCTTTAATGACGAACGAGACGTCTACTTCGTTATTGCCAATGTCATCGAACTTGAACTCAACCTCTGAGAGGTAGAAGCCTTTGTTGAGATAGAGCTCGCGGATTTTGCCTACGTTCTTTGCAAGCCCGTCGATGTTGAGGATCTGCCCGGCTTTGACGTCGATGACACCTTTGATGTCGTCGTTACTGATCTCGTCGTTGCCAACAAAGCCCACATTCTTAATTGAGGGCTTCTCGATCACCTCGATGACCAGGATCACGTCACGCGGATTGGCATCGCCTGCGCGGCGCTTGATGACGACGTCACGAAACAGGTTGGTCGCGAATACCGCGCGAACGTCCTGCGTGACCTTGCCAACCTCGAACACCTCGCCGCGTTTGCTCACGAGCGCGCGTTTGATGACCTCTTCGTCAACGCGGCGCAGGCCCTGCACCAAGAAGCCTTCAACCTTGGCATCTTCGGGTGCGTCCGCCGCCAGCGCCACGGGCGCAACGACCGCCGAAAAAATCAGCGCAAAGCTAAGGTGACGCGACAACATCATGCCGCGGTGAGTCTCACGCCGTACATTTGGGGTGCGTCGCTTACACGCAAACCCCTACGGGTGCAACGCCGCGCCAATAATGGGGTCAGGTAGCTTTATCCCACCGAGGGACAATTTCTGCGATGACCTGATTGCACCTAGAAATTGTGCCTAACCCCATTATACAAGCCGCACCGATGAATCCGATTGTCATATCCATTTTGCTCGTCGCTGCGATTGCGGGCTTTCTCTACCAGCTGCGGTATCGCATCCCGCTGCTTCTCAAGTTGCAAAAGGACAACCGGATCGACCAGCCGCTCGAACGGCTCAAACAGACGATCCTCTACGCCATCGTTCAGATAAGAATGTTCCGCCGGCCGCTGGCTGGTTTGGCGCATATCTTCATCTTTGCTGCGTTCATCTCGACGCAGCTCAATACGCTCGTCTACTTCGTGCGCGGCTACGTCAAAGACTTCGCCATGCCGCTGCCGGAGTTTGCGCTCGTTCCGTACAACTTCCTCAAAGACATGTTCTGGGTGCTGGCGCTCACCGGCATTGCGTACTGGCTGGTGGTGCGTTTGTTCATCCGGCCGTGGCGCATTCGCACCATGGGGCATCCGGGTAAGGCGCTGCTCATTCTTAGCTTCATCGCATCGCTCGCCATCAGCGAGTTCTTCATGCAGGGCGCCGAGCTGGTTCTCGCTGGCAACGCGCACTTCATGCCGTCGCTCCCGGCCTCGAGCGCCGTGGGTCTCGCGCTCGCGGGTTTGTCACAGGATACGCTGCACCTCATCTTCAGCGTTGGCTACTGGCTGCACGTGTCCATCGTGCTCGCGTTCTTGAACTTTCTTCCGAGTGGAAAACACTTCCACGTCATCTTTGCGATTCCGAACATCTTCACCATGCGCCTCAAATATCGTGGTTATGTCGAACCGCCGAATCTCGAAACCACTGAAAAATTCGGTATCGCAACGGTCGCAGACTTCTCCTGGAAACAGGCGATGGACACCTATGCTTGCACCGAATGTGGACGCTGCCTCGAGTACTGCCCGACGGCGCTCACGGACAAACCGCTCACGCATCGCGGCCTCAACTTAGACATCAAAGCGACGCTCATGGAGCATGGTCCTAACCTGCTCAAGCTGGCCGCCCCTGGTGCCAAACTTCCTGAAGGTACGACCGCGCCAGAGTTCCCCGAGCTGGTTGGTGAGCACAACGCGATTAACCCCGAGACCGTTTGGGCCTGCACGACCTGCGGTTCCTGCGAGCTAGAGTGCCCCGTGTTCATCGACCAAGTGCCGCGCATCATTCAATTGCGCCAAAACTTGGTCCTCATGCGCGGCGAGTTCCCGAGCGAGCTCAACCGTACCTTCAAAGGCATGGAGCAGCATTCGAATCCGTGGGGCATGAACAGCGACGACCGCGACAAGTGGGCAGCGGGTCTGGACATTCCACGCGCCGCAGACATCGCGAACGAGAACAAAGAAATTCCGCTGCTCTATTGGATCGGCTGCGCGGGTTCGTTCGATGATCGCGTCAAGAAGATCACGCTGGCGATGGTCAAGATCCTGCGCGAAGCGAAGATCGACTTTTGCATCCTTGGTAAAGAAGAAGGCTGCACGGGTGATTCAGCGCGCCGGCTTGGCAACGAGTATCTGTTTCAGACACTCGCTCAGGGCAATATCGAGACGCTCAAGAACTACAAGGTCAAAAAGATCCTCACGCACTGCCCGCACTGTTTGCAGACGCTCAAAAAGGACTACAAACCGCTTGGCGGCGCCGACTACGAAGTGGTGCACCATACAGAATTCCTGTCTGAGCTCATTGCCAGCGGCAAGATCACACCTAAGCAGCACAACGACACGGCGGTGGTCTTCCACGACTCTTGTTATCTCACGCGCTACAACGGCATTGCCGAAGAACCGCGCAAGGTGCTCCGCTCAATCCCCGGGCTCAAGGTGCTCGAGTTCGACAACAACCACGACAAGGGCGTTTGCTGCGGGGCCGGAGGTGGCCGTTTCTGGATGGAAGAGCACATTGGCAAACGCATCAACCATCACCGCCTG
>JBIKMD010000207.1:0-6710 GCA_044359465.1 Myxococcota bacterium | reverse complement strand
AGCTGGTTCAGGTGCCAGGGAAACCCGTACCTCGACGCTGGTTGCGCCCCAAAACAAATGTGTTTCGCCTAGCCGCCACTCAGTGCGCCAACGATCGCCGCGTTCCTCTGTGATCGTGACATCAGAATGAGGGTGTGGCGAAGTGTAGCGGGCCAGCTGTTCTAGCTCGTGGATGATGGGAAGTCTTTCGTCCTCATACACTTCCATCTCAAAACCCTCCGAAAGATGTCTCCGAAATGACTGCACTGCCTGAACGTAGGCATCAAAAGCTTCCCGCGAGCACAGACCGAGGGGCTCGCCCGAATATCGCTCGATGAGAACAATCGCGCGACGGGCGAACGCTGCGTAGTCGCGCGCAATTGAAGGATCGGAAAGCGCTGTTGTGATGCCGTTCAATGCCTCACTGGCAGAGTCCATGACCCAGTCGAAAGTCGGATCCCGATCCAGTAGGTCGACGTCACGCATCGAAATCGTGTCGGCGTCACCATCGAGGGCCGCAAGCTCCCGCACGCGCTGTCTTTCGAAACTGCTAAGGTCAGCGTCGTCAACGAAACCCCGACGGAGGTCGCTCGTGGGCACCCCAAGTATACGCACAGAGAAGCGCTGGTTTTCCATCGGGTCTGTCGGACGGATGATGCGAATAATCGTCATGCGTTCATTATCGCCCGTGGGAAAAGCTGTCGTTTGACGCTTCCTATGCGCTCTCTGACAAATGACGACTGCTTTTCACAGTCGCCAACGCCGTTGGACATTGCGTCATCATAGACGAAGGGATCACGGTTCGTAGGGAGCACCTAGCGCGCCCCAGCCCCAGATGGTCATCGGCCGGTCTGCATTTTCTGCTGCCGTTTCATCCCGTGCTCATGGCTCAGCGCTGCGCTAGACACAAAAGCGTTTCCCCGCAGCGTTCACCTCAAGCGTTCGAGCTTACCTTTTCGTTTGACGATGTTTTTGTAGTCCCACTGAATCTCGATCGACTGCTTCAGCCAGCGGCGCAGTGCTTTCGTGTCGACGTCATCGAGGCTCAGGTAACGGGCTTCGGCTGCTTTGAAAGACCCCTCTGGCTTCAGATCTGGATCGTCGAACGATTGGCCGCTCCAAAAAAGCAAACGAACGCCGCCTTTGAGCTTGCTGTAACCAACTATCGGATTGCCTTCGAGGAACCAAACAGGATGGGCGTGCCAGATCTTGTTCTCCGCGCCCGGTAGTGCGTCGTCTATCTCTCGTGAAAGTACATCGCAGACAGCGAAATCGGCTTTGTTTTGCGCTTTGTTGTGATGGGTGACGTCTTTGTGAATCGGCATGCGCCCGGTTACGGCGCTCAGAGCTGCGCGCGCAAGCACTCGCGCTTCGCACGGACGCTGATTCGCTATGAAAACGCGCTGGATCGCGCGGTTACTTGATTGCGATTGGATCGCTGGCTGTTTTCATGAGTTGCTTAGCCTGCGTTCTGAGCTTCGGCTGCGATTGTGGACGTGAGCCGCCCGGAAAGTGACACGTGTCACGGCGCTTTTGCGCGAAAAACGCGCCGACTGTTGCGTCTGCTGAGTGATGTCAAAGATCTCTCCATGGACACGCTTTGGGGTTCCCGCCTCTCCTCCGCCTGCGACTCCACCGCCACCAGATGACGTCCGTGCGAACGACGATAACTTCGAAAAACTAAGGGACAAAGTCGCGCCCGTGAGCCGACGTGTGGTTGTGGACATCTTGGAAGGCGGCGTCGACTTTGCACACGCGGCCATTCAGCCGCGCGCTTGGACGAACAAGAAAGAGATCGCAGGCAACGGCAAGGACGACGACAACAATGGTTATGTTGACGACGTGCACGGCTACAATTTCACCGCCAATACTGGCACCGTGACGCCGAACCATCCACATCCGACGCACGTGGCAGCGATCGCCTCGCGTGGCACGCACGCGATCGAGATCATGTCGACACGGGCGGGCGATGGGACGGCGGCTTCCAAGTGGGGAGAGGCGATCGACTACGCAGCAAACAACGGCGCACGCGTGATCAACTTCAGCTACCTGATGGACAAGTCAGACGAGATCGAAGCGGTGCGCTCCGCAATCCATCGGCACCCGAACGTTCTTTTTGTGCTGGCGGCCGGTAACACGGGCAAAGAGCTTGGCTCCAAGGGGCACGGCGAGAAGGAGTGGTCGTCGGCCATGAAAGCCTCGAACGTGATGGTTATCTCTTCGGTCGACGGCAACGGTGCGCTCGCAGCGAACTCGGATTGGGGAAAGCGCTATTCCACCCTGGCGGCGCGCGGCGTGGACGTCACGTCTGCCGTGCCAGGAGACAAGTACGAGACGTGGTCCGGCACTTCGATGGCGTCGCCGCAGGTGGCCAACGCCGCCGCTAAAGTATTGGTGCTTGCGCCGCAGCTTGCGCCGCACGAAGTCAGGCGCTTGCTCGTGCTAACCGCGGATCATGTTCTCACGGACAAGACGGGTGGCGTGCTGAATAAGGATCGCGCGCTCAAGGTTGCCGCGCTTTGTGGGCTAGCAGCGCATATGTCTGTTGAGAGCGCAGCAAGGAAGATCGGCGCAGACCCCGCGCTCGTGCAAGTTGCCAAGCTGCTCGTCGGTGGTTGAGTCAGCCGGGCCCGCGCCTACCGGTCGACGATGGCTTTGTACTGTTCGACAATCGACGGCACGAACTTGTTCTCGATGATGGGGCTTCCATCACCTTCTCCATCGCGCTTTCCTGACGCGCGTTTGCCAACGTAGGCGACTGCATGGATTGCCATGTCCAAGGTGTTTTTTGCGAGCATGATCGGCAACGCCAAGACTTCGCCGATGTCCGCCGCCAATCCGACGACGCCGGCAAGAATCGCAGCGCCAACCCCTCCGCCGAGCCCATAGGTTCCTGCGGCGAAAGCAATTGTCTTGTCCGGCAGCACCGCAAGACCGGTGTCTTTTGCGATCGCGGCCGCGTTGCGTTTGATGCTTTTGCCTCGATTGACGATCTGAGTTTCATTTACTTCAGAGGTCCCCGTCCACTTGCTGCCCGCCGTTTCTGGGTCGAAGCGTTGCCAACTGTCTGTGCTAGTGTTGATTCTCATGTTCGGTTTCTCCTTCTCTAGGAGAAATCATCGGCCTCGGCGGAGGACGGGGAGCATGACGCGACCAAGCGTAGCGCATTTTGCTCCGAGGTCATCAACGGCTGGCACGATGTATAAAGTGCTGGACAGGTGCGCACTTAGGTGCGGCGGCAAAACGCGTCGGTCGGCGCCATTCGACCAAGCGCGCTCGGTATTCGACGCCGCGCCAAGAGGGCAGGCGGACGCGCTCATCTCTCGGCAAACAGCTATTTCACCGAGTTCGCAGTCGCGGTGTTTTTTCCATTCGCAGCGCCGTCGTAAACAGCCAGCAGCGCATCTGGCGCTACGGCTTTGCCTTCTTCGCTGATCGTAGGCGTGTGGATACCGCCGTAGAGCAACAGACCACGCAGGCCAATGTACACCTGCTTGTCTTTGACTTCGGGCAGCGAAGCGATCGACGTAGCCAAAACGTCGAGCAACTCGGCCCGCCCTTCCGTATGCGACGTGCGAAGCGACTCGAGGCGAATGAGCACGAGCACTTTGTCACCAGCGACGCGGGTGAAGACATTCGCCTCATGAGGCTTGGCCGCCGGGTTCACCACACTTTGGAACGCGGCAAAGGCTTTTTTGGACAAAACAACATCACCCGAAAACTTCTCAGCCACGAGCGCTCGTTCATCAGCGCGCAAGCGTTCTCGCGCAGAGGCCGATGCGACCTCTACTTTCTCGGGCTTTACCAGGGTGGCGACAGGATGCGCCGCTTCGCTGACGTCATCACTCGCTTCACGAATCTGCTGCACTGCGCTCGCAATCCCCACGACGAAGACCGGCACGGCCAAAAAGGCCAGAGGAATGAAGAACAATGCGGGTGCAGGCTCACGCGTGCCATCAGGTAAAGGAGCGCGCGGTCGGCCAAAGGCCACCCACAAGCCGGCGAGCGCAAAGAGCCCTAGCGCCCTAGCGCCCGTGAGATAACTGATGGTGATGGCGGTGAAAACACCGCTGAGTCCAAGAGCAAGACCGCCGAGATTGTAGATGAGCATGAAACCCCGCTTTTGGGGCGCCCATAGCAAAGTCGACTAGGCTCAGGCAGGACGAATAGCGCTAGTTGCGCGTTTACGACACACCGTCAGCGTTTGTGCGGTTCAAGGACACGCGCCGGCGTTCTTCGGTAGCTTAATCAGCGAGGACGCCTGGTCACCGAGTGCGGTCCAGCACGCGCTATCCGCGGTCTGGTTTGGCGGCGGCGCGTAGCGAAGCTCGCATGCATTGTAGGGTTCGCTCGGGTCGTAGCAGGAACCCTTGGTGGGCACTTGCGGAATCATCTCGATTTCAATGCCATCGACGATTGCACCGCGTTCTGACACGACGAGTGGTGCTGAATGGTACGAGCAGCAAACCGAGTTGTTTCCGGCTGCGTAGTCGATGCCGTAGAAACCGCCCGCGTTCCATTTGGCAAGTCCGCCAGCCGCATCTGTCTCGCACGCATGTGTGATGGCCAGTGTGTTTTGCCAAACTGCGCTTGGATAGATCGTAAGGGGATAGGTTTGCCCGGGTGCCTCCGGCACGCTGAACTCGAAGGTCATGCCATCGCTTTTGAGCGCCGTGATGTCGCCTTGTTCAATGGCGCCAAATTTGACCGCAGCAAAGGCCGCAGGCCCCGTCAGGCAATAGCCTTCATTGTCCGTGTTGAAGAGCACTACGTGAATGGGGCCGCCAAATTGCGCATCGGTGACCGCAGGGTTCGTATTTTTGAACTTGATGCGGCCGCGCACCGTGTAGCTGGAGAGTGAACCGCTGTCCTCTTCTGGAGCGCTGCAAGCTGCGAGCAAACACAAAGACATCCACGCGAAAGCTTTCACCGGTCGCCTCCTATCGTTTGCCAAGATTCATCCAATTGAAACCGCGCTGTCCAAAAGTATACGCGACGCCGCCCATAATGCGCCCGCCTATGCGGTCGGCCGCGCCTGCGAACTCGGGGCTCGTTTCTCTGAAGCGATTCACGTTGTAGCCGGCAATGAACAATTCTAGGCCAAAGTTGGAACGCCATCCCAAACGAAAGTCTATGTAGGTTCTTGGCGCGATTAGGCCGGAGATACGTTCCGCGCTCGTCGTGTCAATGAGCGCGAAATAAGGCGTGTTGTCCACCCAACCGGCGGCCAGGTTGACCTCGAAGCCGTAGGGTAGATCGAAGTCGACTTGCGCGTTGAGCTTGTGCGGCGGACCCGCAGCGACAGCCTGACCCGTCTTCGGATCAATGAAGTTTTGGTAGCTGTAGTTCGCTCGGAACAAGAACAGTTTGGACGGTTTGACCACTGCCTCAGCTTCGCCGCCAAAGCTGATCGCATTCTGCTCGTTCGTGTTGATGATCGGAATGGAGTTGCTCAAGCCGAGTAAACCGATGTTGTAACCCACGAAGGCGCTCACAGTCGCGTCGAAGACCTCGGACGTGAACGAATACCCGAGGTCTACGTTCCACACTTCTTCCGGGCGCAGCCTGGGATTGCCTACGAATACCGGCGGATCGAAGCGCGCAAAGAGATCGAAGGCGTTTGGCGCACGAAACGCACGCCCGGCCGAGACGCGCAGCACGTGGCCATCTACAAAGGGACTAACCACACTCAAACGAGGAGAGGGGTAGAAGAACGGCGCTACGCCGCTGCTTGCGGGGTAGGCCTGCACCTCAGCGCGCAGCCCAGCCGTGAGAATGAGCCGCTCAATGGGACGCCATTCATCTTGCGCATAGAGCGAGCCGTAGAAAATCTGTGAGCCAATGGGTTTGGCGACGTTGAACCAGTCGAGCAGCGTGTACTTGGTGTCGATGCCGACGGTGAGAATGTTCGTGTCGATGATGGCTTTGGAATAGACCGCTTCGGCAAAGACGCTTCTGACGTAGTTGCGGATCGATCGCACTGCGAGCGAGGGCGAGTTGGCGTTTTGAAACAGGTTGTAGCGGTAGCCAGCACGGGCGAACAGACTGCCATCGACGCCAAAGGGCTTGCTTTCTGTGTATTCTGCGAACGCTGCGCCGTCCGCGTTAGGCACGACGCTGGTGCCAGACGCGTTTGATGACGTCAGGAGCAGCACGCGCCCCCCTGCGCCCTGATAAGCAAGGCGCAATCGTTTCGTAGGGGTCAGGGTGAAGTTGATGTCGCCACTGCCACGAACAATCTGCGTCTGCTGCACCGGGGCGTCGGGAGTGTCCGCAAACGAGTGCAACTCGTCGTAGCCACCAGACAAGCGGTAGCTCACTATATCGCCAATGCTTGCTGAATGAACGACGTGTGATTGTACGTTGCGGCCGGACAAACGTGGCGAGAGATCATTCGAGAGTGCACCCACGATCTGGGCGTTGATTGGGCTCGAGCTCTCTGCGCGTTTGGTAACGATGTTCACGATACCGCTGAAGGCGTTGGCACCAAAGAGCGTCGACCCTGGGCCGCGCACGATCTCGATGCGTTCAATCTCCGAGAGTGCGACGGGCACTTGGTTCCAATTCATCGTCCCAAACACGTCGACGAGGAGCGAGCGCCCATCGATGAGCAACAACACTTTGTTCGACGTGTAGGTGCTGAACGTGCCGCGAATGCCAACAGAGAAGGACCCTGCAGTGGTCTGTGCGACGTCCATGCCGGCGTAACGACGGAGCACCTCGGCAACGAT
>JBIKMD010000206.1:0-6712 GCA_044359465.1 Myxococcota bacterium | reverse complement strand
TTGAGCTAGCCGGAAGAAGTGAGCCGGATGCGGAGGTCGAGATCTTGATTCGAGGTCAGGATCCCTTTGGGCCCGTGCGCGCGGCACATGACGGACGTTTCAAGCTGCTCGTCACGGTGCCTCCTCATACGCAGAACGCTCTTGCAAAAAGCCGTGACCGGCTTGGCAATACAACCAAGAAGAATGTCGATCTCTTCGTGCCAAAGGTGAGCACGCTAGCCGTGGCTTGTCCTTTCACCCGGGTGGTCGCTGGCACGCTGCGTTTGCCTTTGGCCATCGCGACAGCGAAAGAAAAAGCCGGTGGTGTGGTCATACGCGCAGCACAGGGATCTGTCGTAGGTGTTGACTACCGTGCACCTGAAAAACTCGAGGCGCGCGTAGAGACCCTCACCTTCTCTAGCCCTCTCGGTGAGGCGACGTGCACTTTTCCGTTGGTGCCGGGTCCGGCGGTGAGGGCTGAAGCCCATTTTGATCCTCCATTCTTGCTCGCCGACGGAACGAGTAGGACAAAGGTGACACTCGTAGCGCTAGACCGCTTTGGCAACGAGCAGAGCGAGGTGGACGCGCGTCTCTACGAGGGCGCTGCGCAGCTCGGCTCAGACGTGGCGTCCGTGCTCGGCAGTGAGCGGCGAGAGTTACGAATCGAAGTCAAACAGTTGGGTCTCCCTGACATACGAGAAGCTGTGTCGCTCTTTCAGATTCCGGACCGAGGCGTCCGCCTGCTCGCTGGAAGCACGCCACTCTGTGTGACGCTCGTCCCTCTTGATGCCGCAGAAACGTTAACGGCAGTCGACGAAGCGGGTGAAGCGCTCGTGCCGGTGAAGCGTGGCAAAGAGCTCTGTGTCGATCGTGCCCAAGGGAGCGTGCTGTTCTCGCACGCGGGAAGCGGGCAGAGTTTGCTCGCGCCGGGTGTCAACAAGTGAGATGGCTGCTGCTTGTTTGCGTGCTGGGTTTCACGCAGCAGGCGTGGGCCCAGCCCGTTGGATTTAGTGCGTTCAATATCGAAAGCGGCGCATCGAGCTTCGAGTATCTGCGAGGAAAACAGTACACTGGCCCCCGCTCGATCGTTGCTTCGCTCGGGCCCATGACAGGCTGGTTCGCGTGGTTTGCTGGCGACCGGATTACCGTACAGTTGGATCCGAATATCAGGCCCCTGCGCGTCATCATCCAAGTGGGCGCCATGTCCTCGAGCTTCGATGTGTCCGCTGACGCACCCTGCACACGCCCTTACGCAGGTTGCACGACGCATCCCGGGCCCAGCTTCATGAACACCAGCTTCGACAACTTATGGGTAGTGCAGAGTGGAGGTGCGTACGAGATCGATCTCATTCCGAATGGTGCGACGGGGGTCGCCGGCGGAGACCTCATCAGTGTCAGCGTTGAGTTTGAAGTCCTCGCGACAGCTACGCTCGGCGCAACGGCTGTGCATGGCCTGCAAATCTTCAACGTCAATGAAGGGTTCAACGGCAGTGGGCAGTACCAAACGAGCGCACCATCGCTGCCGCACACCATAGCCAATGTGATCGCCCAAACTTTCACTGTGACTGCGTCGCCTTCGCCTATCATTCGGCCGCAAAGCGCGACGGTGACATTGGCTGCCACCGATCAGAACGGTGATGCGATTGCCGATTTGTCCGCCGTCGTTGTGACTTTGGATGAACGCCTGGGCTCGCCGGCAGGTACCGTGCTGCCGGTGGCTGAAAGAGGTGCACTTTCCCCCGCTAGCGCGAACACACGAACCTATGTTCCTAGCGCCACGCCGCAGGCACAGACGATCGCTGCGTCGTTTAGTGCGACCATAGATTCGCTCTCGCCCGCACCTGCCCTGGTTGAGGTTCAGCGCGGCGCCATTGCAAGCTTCGCGCTGTCTCCCTCGAGCGACGTAGTCATGCCTGGCGCTACGCGGCAGTTCGTTCCGATTACGCCCTTGAATAGCGCAGGCGGCGCCGAGCGACTCGCTGCAAACGAGGTCACTTGGAGCGTGTCTTCAGGCGCCAGCATTGATGCGAGCGGAAACGTGCAGACCACGCAGGATTGGCGCGACGCCGATCAGGTGATCACCGTGACCGCCCAAAAAGACACGGCTACCGCGAACGCAACATTGACCGTGACACCCACTGTAGTCGCTAGTTGCGACTTCGCGCTCACACCGAATGCGATTGCGCTTGCCGAGTCAACAGTAGCGAGCGTGGTCGCCATAGGGCCGAGCGGGCAGACCCGTGATTACACCTCGCTCGCGACTCTGAGCTGGTCGCCGCAAGACGCGCTCGAACAACAGGGCTCCACTCTGCTCGCAAAACGCGCCGGCGTTGAGGTGCAGGTGAACGCGGCGCTCAGCGTGTGCCCGAATGGTCCGCTGGTGAGGACGCTGAGCATTCGCGCGCCACAAGCGGGCGATCTTGCTTCGCTTGAGCTTGCTCCTTTGCCCACGCTGATTGTGGGAGGCACGGCCAACGTGACCGCGACGGCTGTCTTCGTGGGAGGCGCGCGCCAAGAGATTACACCTGAGACGTGGACCTTGGGGCCCGGGCTGGAGTTCGTAGCGTCAGGCAAACGAGAAACGCGTGTGGTGCGCGCTACAACGCCAGGCGCGAGCTTTGTGCGCATCGCCTACCGAGGCTTAGAGGCGACGGCCTCGCTTCAAGTCGACGCGCAGAGCTTCGTTCAGCTTTCGTGGCGTTTGAAAAAGCAAACAGTGCGGCAAGGTGAGCCTATTCCGGCGCATTTGGTCGTGACTGCGGATGCCTCGGGGCAACACGACGCCGTCGTAGTCAGCGCCGTGATTCCGTCAGGGCTCGCGTTGATCGGAGGTGTCACCACTTGGACCCTGGCGATTCCGAGTGGCACCAGTGAACAAGTGCTAGAGGTGCCGCTGATGGCGCGGGCGCAGAGTGGTGTCTGGCCACTACTGGCCACCGCAAACGAGGGGACTCAGCAACTCGCGGCGTCGCCGCCTGGCATTGTGCGTATCACTGCAGACCCAGAGTTTTCGGAAGCGCTACTCGTGGGTCGTGTCTTTGACGACAAGAACAAAAATGGGCGCGCGGATGACGACGAGCCGGGCATTGGCGGTGTGACAATCGGCCTCAGTGCCGGCCTCTTCGTCACGACAGATGCGAACGGGAATTACCACGTGCCCGCGCTCCCGGCAGAGTCGATAGTCGCAAAGATCGATCTCACTACGCTGCCGCACCTCGCGCCATTGACCACGCGAGAACGTATTTCACTCGTGCTCACGCCGGGACAGATTTTTCGCGCCGACTTTGGTGTGGATCTGAGTGAGCCCCGGCCGCCGCTGCTTGTTCAGGACAAGACGCGTTCGCCGCGCATCGTGAAGACCATAGATGGCCTTGCATACCAACTTCCCGTGGTGTTCACCCACGCGCCAAGTGATACCCCAAAGACCGAGCCTCGTTTGGTGACGGTGCCACTCGAAGCCGTTCGCAACGAAGTTGTGGTGAGTGCAAGTGGCGACAACGGCACCACGGGTCACTACAAAGTCGTGGTTCGCCGCTATGGAAACAGCTTTGTCATTGATCCTCCGGCGCTGGTGAAGGTCGACTATCCGGCAAAGCCAGACAGCACGCACTTCCTTGTGGCGCTCGGCGAGGGACTTATTGGGTTCGAGCCAAGGCCTGGAAGCAACTTTGGCTTACACTGGGATGGACGCGTCGCGTTCGCTTACCGTGGCCGCATCAAAGGAAAGTTTCTCATCGATGCAGGGGCGGACACGTCGCTCAAAGATGTGCCGAATTTCTTTCAACGGGACGCACGGCGCATCTTTCGAAACTTGGACCCGGAGTCCTACTATCCAGTCTATGGAGATGCATCTCAGCTGATCGATGAACGCGAGAGCGGTCAGCGCCTGTACGTTCGAGTGGAAGCCGGGCCTTTGATGGCCAAATATGGCGGATTTAGGACGGGGCTGACACAGAATCAGTACGGACGTTATGACCGTGCACTCGTCGGTGTTGCAGGGCGCTTTTTGCTCGATCGTGCGACCGGTGATGCCCACAAAGTGTTTGTGTTTTACGCGAAGCCCGAATCGCAACGGGTGCACGACGATCTCTATGTCACTGGCTCGAGCCTGTACTACTTGTCTCAGAAGAGCGTCGTGGAAGGGTCAGAGCAGATTTGGCTCGAGACGCGTCAGGCTCGGACGGGTATTCAGCGCGAGCGCCGCCAGCTCGTTCCAGGTGCCGACTATCAAATCGATTACATCGCTGGGCGCATTTTGCTCGAACGCGCCATGGGATCATCTGCCGTGAGCTCCTCGCTGCTCAGGCAAAGCGCTGCCGATGGAGACGAGCGGTGGTTGCAAGTCGACTACGAAGTCGCCGCAGGTGCCGTGGGCGGGCAGGGGGACGTCATTGGCGGCCGGGTGAGCGAACGGCCAATGAAAGGTTTGGAGCTTGGAGCCACTGGCGTGACCGAGCTGCGCGCGGGCGGCAACAACTACTGGCTCGCGGGCGGTGATGTGAATGTCAACCTTTGGCAGCCGCTGAGCTTCCATGTCGAGTACGCGCATTCAGAGCGGACGCTTCAATCACGCGCGCTCTCTTATGATGGCGGGCTCAGCTTTGCGGCGCTGCCAGACGCAAGCAATGAAGTGCGCGGTGATGCGGTGCTCGGGCGTCTCGCTCTCGATTACAAAGACTTCAAAGCCGAGGCGTACGGACGCTATCGCAGCTTTGGATTCAACGACACGACCAACGCACCCGGGGAGCGTGTGACGCAGTTTGGAGGCACAGCCCGTTCGCCGACCTTCCATGGCTTTCAAGCGGCGCTCACGATCGATGATTTGCGGCGGGAAGCCACGTACGCGACGGTGCCAGTCGTGCTTCCCAGCGGCGGACTCAGGCTGGGAAGGCAAACGAGTGAGATCGAGCTCAAACAAGACGTGGGGCCGGTGACGCTGCTCGTCGGTGCGCGTTACGCACAAGTGGCCCCAGGTTTTGGTGTTGGGCGCGAGGTTGTGGTGGGCGGCGGCGTCATCTGGCGCATTCTTCCTCGGTTGGCGATCGGGGCGACGCACCAGCAGCCGGTGTATCGCGATGGCGACCGTGTGTTCGATTCGTATGGAAGAGACACGCAGCTCCTTACGCGTTTTGTGGTTGGTAATGGTCTCGAGGTGGAAGGCGCCGTCGGTTACGGTGAGCGCGGCTTTAGCGGCAGAGCCACGGCGACCGCGCCCCTCTCGCCGGATACGAAGCTGACGGCGGGTTTAGTCTACGGTGGCACGACGATCGCGGAAGGGTTCAGCTTGGGTCTACGTCGCAAAACCGCGGACGGAACGCTGATGTACGTGGACAATCAGTATCAGAAGACCAACCTGCTCGGCGGGGCCGTACTGAACGCCAAGAACAGCGTGCAACAGCCGAGTATCGAGACGCATGTTGGCGGCGTGGAAATGCGCCTCTTTGGCGCGCACGCGCTCAGCGTGTCTGGCGAGGCAGGGAAGCGAAATCCAGGCGGCGGTTTTGATGCGCTCATTGAGCGCTACGGCGCGGGTGTTGGTCATTCCTATGCGCATGCACGGTTCACGCTTCGCTCACGCATTGAAGCGCGCTTCGATACTGTGAGCAGTGCGGTATCGGTCGCGCAAGTGAGCACGGCCCCCAGTCAGAGGACCCTCGCGGGGTTCATTCGCGGTGATATCAAGGCCACTGAGACACTCTCGCTTGCTGCCTGGTTCAAGGGGAGTGCATCCGTGGCACTGCAGCCTGGTGACCCACCACTCGCGGAAATGGCGGAAGCTGCGATTGGTTTTGCCTATCGGCCAAACGCCATGTTCAAACCCATGTTGTTTGGACGCTACGCTTATACGCACGATCGTTTGCCAGCGGCGCAGAACCCGGATGCCACCGTCACAGATGCGCACATCCTCGCGCTGACCTTTACCTTCGATCCCTGGAAGTACACTGGCCTCTACGGAAAGGTGGCGGGCAAAGCGGGCTCGCTGCGAATCGGCACACTCGGCGCTGCAAGCTTGCTCAGCGTGATGGCGATTCCTCGCCTGAACGTGCATCTCACCAGCATCTTCGATGTCTCGGCTGAATATCGCTTGTGCCACGATCAAGGCGTGGGAACGCGTCACGGGATGCTCGCAGAAGCGAGTGTGCTCATTGGCGACTTTGTGCGGCTTGGCGCTGGCTACAATCTCTCGGACATTGGCGAAGGAACCGTCGACTGCAACGCACAAAGTGTGCGTGGCATCTTCATTCGCGCGCAAGCCTTCTACTGAGGTGCTAGGGCAACTTTCCACGAGATGGAGAGTGGACGTTCCACACGCGTGTCGAGCGCAACCTCAACCGTCACCATGCTTCCTTTTTTTACGCGCATGGGATCGCGCAGCGGGTAGTGAATCTGACGCCAGTGCGTGAGTGGTGCGCTCGGCGACGTGGACAAGGTCACGCCCGCGCCTAGATCGAGCTCGAACCATTGGACGATCTGCGTCAGCGTGCCTGCGCGCGTCAGTGTGAGCGTGGCAGATCGTCTACGCTTCGACGGGGTGTCGTCACCTAGCTCCACGTGCTCGAGCAAGACCGGCTCTGATATGAGCGCCTCAGGTGCGATCTCGTGCGCGTACATTTGCGACAGTGTGGCGTCGCGGAGAAGCGACAAGTCGAACCCTACAATCGGCTTTTTGAAGAGATCCCAATCATCTCGCTGCACCGCATGCTCGGCGGCGGCGACGAACACCCGCACGGCT
>JBIKMD010000205.1:0-6719 GCA_044359465.1 Myxococcota bacterium | reverse complement strand
AAGGATCTACGGACGGCTCGACACCATCGAGCGCGTCCTAGAAGCGACGACGCAGCTCAACGATGAGCGCGAAGCCGAGATCCTTGCCGAACGTGCGCTGCTGCTCGCCCGCGAATCCAAAACCGCACTCGAGCTCACCTACGCCGACCGGATGTTGGTCATTGCGTTTCAAGTGGGCGACCAACGTTTTGCGGTCGAGGTGAAAGACATCCAAGAGATTGTGACCTTGTCGCAGATCGTACGCGTGCCATGCGTACCAGACTTCATTGCCGGCATCACCAACGTACGCGGCAACATTGTCACTTTGCTCGACCTACGGCGGTTGTTTGGAGACAAGGGTGAAGGCATCGTTGACCTCAAACGTGCGATTTTGATCGGCAACGGCGATGCCCGTTTGGGCGTCCTCTCCGAAGAAATTCTCGGCACGATGCAGTTTCAACGCGACGCCCTGCAGAAACTACCCGCCACACGCTACTCGGACCGCTTTGTTCGCGGTCTGAGCACCGACTTGATCTCATTGCTCGATTGCGAAGCCATCCTTCAGGACGCTCGCGTGAACGTGGACGACGAAAACTAATGCAGCTCACCCTCCTTCGCACTACGGCGTTCTTGCTGCTGCTCTTTGCGAGCACGCAGGCGCACGCTGCCGTCGTCGCCGTCATCAAATCCAAAGACGTCAGTCAGTACAACCAAACACTGGACGGCTTCAAAGCGCGGTTCGGCGGCAAAGCCGAGGTGAAAGAGTTCAATCTCGACGCCATCGGCGAAGAAGCCATCGCCGCGCAGGTCCAAGCCGTGAACCCTACGGCCATCTTTGCCATCGGCCCCGCTGCTGCAAAGGTCGCACGCACTGCGTTCCCAAGCGTGCCTCTGGTCTATGCCGTCGTTCCGAACCCAGAGGGCATTGGTCTCAAAGGCGCCGGCGTCACCGGTGTGGCAATGAGCGTGCATCCGAAAAAACACTTCAATCTGTTCCGTGCGCTCGGTGGAAGCATCAAGCGCGTGGGCGTCATCTACAATCCGCAAAAGAGCCAAGACTACGTAGACGAAGGTGCGCGTGCGGCAGAAGGTCACAGCATTCAGCTCGTCGCCAAGAAGGCCTCTGGCGAGCAGGACGTCCCCAACTTGCTGCGAGAGATGATCGATCAAATCGATGCGTTCTGGCTAATACCAGACAGCACTGTAGTCTCGCGCAATTCGTATAAGTTCATTCTGCAGAACACACTGGAGAAGGGCATTCCGCTGCTCGTCTTCTCGAGCGACCTCGTCAAAGCGGGCGCGCTTGTAGGTCTGTCACCGGACTTCGGCGATACCGGCGACAAAGCGGCGCAAATGCTCGAAAAGATCGTCACCGGCACCAAAGCGGAGAGCCTGCCGGTGAGCTACCCAGATGGCCGCCTCGAGCTTAATGAACAGATCGCAGAAAAAATGAAAATCAAGCTGCCCGGCGACCTCCTCGCCAGGCGCGGCAAAATTTATTGAGGCCCCGTGCAAGACCGAAACAAGAGCACAACCAAGCTCAGTCTCAGACTCAAGATCGCTGTCGTCATAGGGCTCGCACTGCTGGTCATGGGCACCGTGCTCGGCTACGTGAACGCCAACGCGACGCAGAACATCCTGCAGCGCGAAATCGAAAAGCGTGCCACTGCGCTCGCCACCAACTTGGCAAAGAACTCCGAGTTCGCCATGTACACGAGCGACCTCAAACCGCTGCGCGAGTTCACGCACGGTATCTTGGCGCAGGATGACGTCGCCTACGTCTTCTTCGTCAACGCCAAAAACGACGCCACCATGATGAGCGGGTTGAACGCCCCAGACCGCAAAGGCAGTGTCGATACCGACCCGGCTTACATCGGACCTCCTGCGATGCAGGCGAGCGTCGCGAGACTCAAGCTGCCAGTCAATGTGGTCACTGAGATCAAACAACGCACTTTCGAAGACAACCAGCTCGGCGAGATCAAAGAAGTCGCGGTCCCAGTGTTCTATGCGGTGGGTGAATCTGATCTCATTGACGATTTAGAAGACAAAAAGGACGTGGTTAAAAAAGAGGCGCGCCTGCAAGGCCACGTGCAGCTCGGTTTCTACCTGAAGAGCACGGTCCAAGAAATCAACAACGCCCAACGCAGCTCTTTCTTGATCGTGGTCTTCATCTTCATTGGCGCTCTCATCGGCGTGGTGTTCTTCGTCAGCTACGCGCTCAATCCCATTGAACGCATGGCGCTTGCTGCGGCTCAAATCGCGGCGGGCGACCTTCGCCAAGAAGTGAGCGCTGCATCGAGCGATGAGGTGGGGCAGCTTGGTTATGCCTTCAACGACATGCTCAAGAGCATTCGCGCGATGATTGGCAACATGCGCGACGCATCCGAAAACATCGAGAGCTCGACGAACGAGATCCTCTCTGCCGCCACTCAGCAGAGCGCCGGCGCATCGGAGCAAGCGGCGTCAATCAGCCAAACCGGCGCGACGGTCAAAGAGATCAATCAGACGGCAGCGCAGACCGCAGAAAAGGCAAACAGCGTCATCGATATTGCGCAGCGTTCGGAAGAGATCTCCGTCGTTGGTCAAAAAGCCGTCGAAGAATCGATCGCAGGCATCGAAGAGCTGCGCGGGCAGGTCGAAGCGATCGCCGAGAACATTATCGAGCTCAGCGAGCGCACGCAGCAAATCGGCGAGATCATCACCACCGTGAACGACCTCGCAGAGCAATCGAACCTACTTGCGCTCAACGCCTCCATTGAAGCAGCCAAAGCCGGCGAACAAGGCAAAGGCTTTGCAGTCGTCGCTGTCGAAATGCGCAACCTTGCCGAGCAGTCGAAGCAAGCGACGGCGCAAGTTCGCACGATTCTCTCAGACATTCAGCGTGCGACTCGCGCCGCAGTGGCCGTGACAGAAGAAGGTAGCCGCAAAGCCGAGACCAGCGTGGAGCTCGCCAACTCGTCCGGCGAGAACATTCGGCGCCTGGCCGAGGTCATCAAAGAGTCGTCACTCGCCGCCAAACAAATTGCGGCGCTCGCAAATCAACAGTCAGTCGGCATCGAGCAGATTTCTGCAGCCATGACCAACATCAAACACTCCACGAGCGAAGCCGTATCTGGGACCAAACAGATCGAGCGTGCGCTGCAAGACCTGAAGTCGCTGTCCGACAAGCTCGGACGCATCGTCAGTCCCTACTCAACGTGAACCACAGTGATGCATGAGTGAGATTCCGCGTGAGGTATTGCTCAAGCTGCTCGACGTATTCTCCGTCGAAGCGCAGGAGCACATCGAGCACATCACGCGTAATTTGCTCGAGCTGGAAAAAGGCCCGAGCGAAGACGCCTCAGACGCACTGATCGAAGAGATCTTTCGCGAAGCACACTCGCTCAAAGGGTCTGCAGGTACACTCGGGCTCACCGACATTGAGCGCGTCGCACACTCTGCCGAGAGCTTGTTCAACGCTTGCCACAAGAACGAAATCAAGCTCACGCCAGACATCGTCGATACCGTTCTCCAAACGCTCGACGCGCTCACGGCAATGCTCGCGCGCGCCCGGACAGACGAGGTTACACCAGAAGAGGAAATTCGCGATCTGGTGGCCCGAATAGAGGCGCCGCTCAGCGCCGAGGTCAAGTCCCTGCCGGCGGCCTCAGCAGAGCCCCCGCCGGTTGTGCCCACACCAGTCGTCGCTGCGCCAACGCCGCCAAAACCAGGGCCAGAGCCCGAACGCGAGACAAAACCAGCCGAGCCGGAAGAGGAAAAACCGCGCGAGGTCACTCAGCAAAAAGCCGCCAGCTTCGAACGCACGATTCGCGTCTCGATGCAGAAGCTCGACTCTTTCATGCGCCAAGCAGAAGAGATTCTGCTCGCCAAGATCCGTGTCGACCAGCGCCTCAGTGAGGTCCGTCAGCTGACCGAACAAGTGCAGGCAGCGCTGCGCGATCTCGATCGCAGCAAAGATGCAGTCCGCCGCATCAGCAAGGATTGGAAGACGACCGAAGAGCTCTCGGTTGGTCACCACATCAAGCAGTCGAGCGAGCAGCTCAAAAACGTTGGCAATCGCCTCAATTTCATCACGCGCAACCTGGTGAACGACTCGCAGCAAATGCAGCTCATGAACCAGGGCCTACAAGAAGATCTCAAAGGCCTCCGTCTCACGCCCATTGGCAGTGTGTTCGAACCCTTCCACCGCATGGTCCGCGATCTGTCCAAGCGGCTCGAAAAGCGGATTCGTTTGGATGTGTCGGGTGGCGACATCGAAGTCGACAAGCGCATCATTGAGGAGATCAAAGATCCGCTGGTCCACATTCTGCGCAACTGTTCCGATCACGGCATCGAGCTACCGGCCGACCGCGTCAAAGTCGGAAAACCCGAGCAGGGTGTCATCGCGTTGCGCACGGAGCAGCGCGGCAACCGTTTGTTCATCGTGATAGAAGATGATGGGCGCGGCATCGATCCCAAAACGCTGCGCCGCGCCGCTGTTGGAAAAGGCATCATCAGTCACGATGAAGCGGAGCAGCTGAACGACGAAGAAGCGCGACGCCTCGTGTTCGCACCCGGCTTCTCTACCGCTGCCCAAGTCACCGACATCTCCGGCCGCGGCGTCGGCCTGGACGTCGTGAAGCAAAACATTGGACGCCTGGGCGGCATGATCGAGCTCACGAGCGAAATTGGGAAGTCGACGCAGTTTTCGATTTCTGTTCCGCTCACGCTAGCGACAGCACAAGGCCTCCTCGTCAGCATTCGCTCAGAGACTTATGCTGTCCCACTCAACTCGGTCGAACGCATCTTGCGCTTCTCGCCAAGCGATCTCGCCATGGTGCGCGGCAAATCCAACATTCGTTTGGACGGTCGCCTCATCCCCTTCGTCAGCTTGGCGGAAGTGCTGCAGATTCCCCAAAAGGGCCTGGCCACGGACGCGCAAGGCATGTTCTCGGCCGTGGTCATTGGCGCCGTGGAGAAGCGCGTGGCGTTCGCCGTAGACGCGGTCCTCGAGGAACAAGAAATCGTCACCAAGGCCCTGGGAAAGCCACTGGTACGCGTCAAGAATGTGGCCGGTGCGACGATTTTGGGCGACGGCAGTGTAGTCGTTTTGCTCAACCCCAACGACATTGTGCGCACAGCGTTCGGTGAGTCTATTCGCTCACCAGAGCTACACTCGGAAGGCGAGCGCTCGACTGTACTGGTCGCCGACGACACCATCACTACCCGCACCCTGCAGAAGTCGTTGCTCGAAATGGCGGGGTTCCGTGTCGTCACCGCCAAAGATGGCGAAGAGGCGTTTTCCCTACTGCAGCAAGAAACGATTCAAGTGCTGGTAACCGACGTGCAAATGCCTCGGCTCGACGGCTTTGACCTCACCGCGCGGGTTCGCAATGACCCACGCTTTCGCAATCTGCCCATCATTTTGGTGACCTCGCTCGGGTCTGAGGCAGACAAGGCGCGCGGTATCGAAGTGGGCGCCGATGCCTATATCGTCAAAAAGGAGTACGAAAAGGGCAAAATCTTAGAGGTGATACGCCAACTATTGTAACGTAGAGCCACAGCCCGAAAGCGCAAACAGCCGCGCGTCAAACGAAGGTCGGACCTAAACATGTGGCGGATTCTGCTCGTAGAAAATAATGCCGAAGTTCGCGCGCGCGTGCTGAGCGTTTGCAAGCAACTTTCGACTCTACGAATCGTCGCAACGACCGACGATGGCGAACAAGCAACACGTCTCTGCCAACTCCTCAAACCAGACGCGATGATTTGTAATGTGTCTTTGTGTGCCCATGATCGTTTTGCGATTCTGGAGAACATCATGTCTCACAGCCCTACGCGCATTGTCGTGTATGGCTCTGGCACCAAAGCCTATGACCTTGGTTTAGATCGCGCGCAGCACCACGGCGCCATGCTGGTCCACGCCGCAGCCATTGCAGACCTTCGCGACGCTGAGCGTCTCGTTCAGCTCGCACAAGACGCGCGCGCTCAGAAAATACCGCCAGCAAGGCCGCAGCTCACGCCCCCACTTGGCACCCCCAAAAAGCTAGCGGGCGCTCCACACAAAACGGCCGAACCAGCTGTGCGCGCGCTGCCTCTCCCCGTTCGTCTCATTGCGGTTGGCGCCTCGACCGGCGGCCCGGCGGCCATCGAGTTTCTGCTCCGCAAATGGTCTAGAGATTTTCCGCTTCCGATCGTGGTGGCGCAGCACATGACCTCAGGGTTTTCCACCGATTTGGTGCGCTGGCTCGACACGCTCGGGGGCGTGCGAGTGAAGCTCGCTGAAGACGAAGAAGCGCTCCAAGCGGGCGTGATGTACTTTGCGCCTGACGGCAACCACATCTCACTCGCCAGCGACGAACGCCTCCGGCTCACCGTTGCAAAAGATGACGAGACCGAAGTGCCCAGCGTGAATAAGCTCTTTCATTCGGTCGCAAAGTTCCACGGTGCATCAGCCATTGGTGCCTTGCTCACAGGCATGGGTGAGGACGGAGCCGAGGGGCTTTTGCAAATGAATCAGCAAGGTGCTCGCACTGTGGTGCAAGATCGCGAAACCTCGCTCGTGTTCGGAATGCCGAGCGCGGCGCACCGCCTTGGTGCAGCACAACTAGTCCTCAGCCTGAGTGATATTGCAGACTACATAAACGACTGCGCACGCGCGGTGAGACGGCCCAAGAAGTGAAGCGGGCTGCCCTTGCGTGCGTTGTTCTTCTACTGACGCTACGCGCCGAGGCGCAGACCGCAGACCCCTTTGCTGGCGTCGA
>JBIKMD010000204.1:0-6720 GCA_044359465.1 Myxococcota bacterium | reverse complement strand
CGTGCGTATTCTTGGCATCGATGTGCGGCTGCCACTTTAGCTTCAGATCGTCGTGTAGCTTCTGCTCCTCCTTGGTGTATTTGACGACAGCGCTGCCGTGTTTTTCGGCATCATCCCAGGCACGTTGAAACGCCGCGTCATCTATCTTCTCGATGCCTTTGTAAATGTGGCGGAAGCTCCGGCGATGCCCTTCCGCCAAGGCCACGTCACCTTCCCTGTCGATGCGCGCGTGGTTCTCATCTTGTTTCGCGCTCTCGGCTTCATTGGCTGCGGTCTGCGCGCGCGCCGACGCATGATCGTGGAGCAAGCCTGCTTTGTCAGTCTTCGTGATGTGTGGGTTCGTCTTGAACGCGTCACTCTTGAGGTCCGCACCAATTGAATCCGCGACCTTTGCCTGATCATCCCAAAGCGCCTTAGCCGTTGGCACGGCGTCCGCGCCTGTGGCCTTTCTCCAAGTGGCCTCGAGGCCCGGCCCGTCATTGTACACGTTGTCGCGGCCGCGCTGAGCTTCTGCGAGATCGCCGTCGACCACCGCGCGACGTTCTTGCAGCTGTGCGAGCTCTTTATTCTCTGCTTCATTGTAAGCGGGAACTTCGGGAAGATCGCCGTCGACAAAGTTCCCTACCGGACCACGCAGCGCCAGCTTGAGATCTCGCGCCGCATTGTCCGCGTTCATGCGTGCAACACGCCGGTTCTGGAAAGCAGCGAAGTCGGCTTCCCAGTCGCCAAGCGATTGTTTGGCGTTGTGCAGCTGCGCGTCGAGGCCTTTGCGCGAAGCGTAGGCGCGATCGATTTCGTTGCGGCGCTGTTGCAAATTCTTCGTCGCAAATTCGCGATCGCCCGCAATGCTCTCAATGGCGCGCTCGTCATCGGCCGTGCGCTGAGCGATCGGTTTTGCACGCGCCGCTGCGAGGTCACTGTCGGCACGCGTCTTCAGGTCGGAGCTGTCTCTGATGACGTCGAAGCGGATCTCGTCTTGTGCCGCATCGTTGACGGTGGCGAGCTTGTTTTGCCGCGTTTGCAACGCTTTGTCCGCAAAGTCGCGCATGACGTGCGGAACGATGACGAGCGGATCTGCAACCATCACAGCCACGCTGTCCGCCGCAGCGCCACGTTTTAGCTCGGCTTTGCTTGCGTCCGCAGCGACCGCTCGATCATTGGCGAGCTCTTGCTGACGCTGAGCCCACTTGACCGACACGGCTTCTGGCGCCGCCTCTGCTTTGCGTTGCGCATGTTGATTGCGTGTGGTGATCTGCGTGCGCCGCAAATCGCGCATTTGTGTGCGATAGCTTGGATCTTTGTTGAGGGAGGGATCCAAAAACTCCGCTTCGCGATAGCGCGCTTCATAGCTGCGCGCGCCACTTGGCTGAGGACCCATGGCGCCCTTTGCTAGCTCCGCATCGGTCCGTTGATCGTGCTCGAGCACCGCTGGGTAGACTGGCGGTTTTGTTTTGCGCATGGCCAGCACGGTCTTCTCGTCAGCGCCGTTTTTGATCGCCTCGTCGATCCGCTTGCCCTCGGCCATCTTTGAGCGATCATAAGCCGCATCCTCTTTGGGACGTTCAGGCTCTTTAGTTGCCCAGTCGAGATCGGTGTTGCCACGCGTGGCGCGTGAAGCAAGCTTGGCGACAGTGCTCCCTGGTTTGTGCTTGCCGCTGCTCAGTGCCTCGCGCGCTTCTTTGTCAATGACATCGTAAGTGTAGCGCGCATCGTGTTGCAACGATGCGAGCTCGCGTTGTTCGGAGGCTGTGCGCTGAGCTTCAGGTTTGGCGAGCAAACGCTCGATGCGCGACTTTTGACGATCGGCCTTGTCTAGCTGAAGCGATTTGCTCGCGTTTCTCCACGCTTGAGCCTGGTCCGTGAGCGCAGAAATCTCAGAGGGATCCGCTTGTTTGAGCTTCAGGTAGTCAGCGCGAGCAGTACGCGCCGCGAGCATGACGCCACCGGCGGTCGGTTCGCCAGTGCGCTCGGCCACGTCGAAGGTCGTCTGAAGCGCAGGCGTGGTCTCGCCCGTAAGCACGTAGTGTTCTAGGTCGCGCACGTCCACGTTGGTATCGTTGTAGCGATTCGTCAGCTTGATGCGCTCAGCGAGTTGTTTGTCTCCGTGAAGCTGTTTGGCGAATGGCTCACGGGCGAGCGGCTCGAACTCTTTGTGGGCGTCGATGCGAGTGAGCTCGTCGTCCAGGTCACCAAGCTCCTTGGTCAGCGTTTTGAACGCTTTCGACTCGTCCGGCAGCGAGCGACGAAAGCCACCCAGCGCTTCAATATCCGCATTGAGCGCTTCTTGCATTGCCGGGAGGGTCTCGTTGTTCGCCGCCGCGTAGGCCTTTGCTCCAGCGCGCGCCCGTTGCGAGAGCAAGCTCGTATAGCGATCGACGGCTTGGGTGAGCTCGCGCGAGCCGGAGTCGAGTACGCCGAGGTTAGCGCCGTAGGCAGCAAGGTCGGCATCTGCGCGCGCTTTCGTTTCTTTGAATGTGGCGAGACCGATTTTCCCGGTCGCATAGTCCTCTGCGGCTTTGGCGTAAGCTTTGAGGCTGCCAGTGATCACAGCGTCCGTCGGCAGCGCCGGTAGCGTCTGCTTCAACTGCGCTCGACGTTGCACCACACCCTTCGTGATGTCGGACGCAAGTTGTGTGCGTTCGTTTGCTGGCGCCAAAGCGCTCAACGTTTTGCTGACGTTCTGTTCGATGCGATGGCCAGCCGTCACTAAATAGACGCCCACGTCTTTCAACTGAACGCCACCCTCGGCCAAACCAGCAATCAACTCATCACGTGACTTGACGTCCTTGCTTGTGAGCATGCGCCACAGCGTGTTTGCCGCGCTCGGGTCTCCTGCTTTGATTGCACGCGCCGTTTGCTGTCCGATGTCGCGCGGTGTCAGCGCTTTAGGCGCCGCCTCTTGCGCGTTTTCGACCTTGGTGGTGCCGGTCTCGTAGCCGTCTTTTGGCGTTTGCGGAGGCTTTGACGCGCCAGGTGGCGGCGCCGCTGGTGTCTCCGGAGGGGGAGGCGTCTGTGAAACTTCTACGTTTTTTGGACGTAGTGGTGTTGGTCCTACGGTTGGCGTCATGATCGATCCCCCCACTAGACGCAGACCGCGTTCAGATTTCTCGCGATTTTACTGCGTTGCGCAGAGCCCGCATCATTTCTTATGCCCGCCGGCGTCACGTAGGCGTGCTTGCGACCAGCAACGGTGATGAGCTGGCGCATGGCGCTAGCGAGTGCTGCCGAGAAGCGTGAACTCTCACGGTGGACCATAGAGCAGCGCACGTCCGCCATCGTCGATCACCATTGCGGTCCCGTTAGGTGCTACGTCCACACTCTGAATGCCAACGAGCGGGATAGCACCCTGACATTTCCGAGGGGTGTGTTTTGCCGTGAGAATGCCTCGCACGAGAGGCGGGTCTTTGCATGCACCTCCTGGCGAACGTCACAAGATGTGAGACAGCATAGCGCAACTGAAACCCAGGCCCCCGCGCACGCGCGCATCCCCACAGCATACCGGATGCTACAACTAAACGAGAACACGATAGTGGCCAGCGGAGCTGGTCAGCAGCTTCTCTTCACAAGCTCGTTGCTAGCGCCAAGCTCGGCTAAGCTCGCGACTATGGTGCTGGCTGTTTATTGGATCGCAGCGTTGGCTGAACCCGAGATATTTCTTCAGAATGGCCATACGACGCCAGCGAGCGTGATTTGGTTCTCAAGTGACGGCGAGACCATCTACACCGCCGCAAGAAACGAGCTCAAGATTTGGTCGAGCAGCGGCTTGCTCCTGGACGACATCAAACTGATGGGAGAGCCCGTACACGTCGAGCTAAAAGGCAACGCCGCGACGCTGGTCAGTTACGAGGGCATTGAACGCTTCGACATGCAGACGCGTACGGTGACCCTTGTCGAGAAGAAGCAACAACATCTCAAGTACACTGATACGCCCGACGGCAAACTGCGTGTCATCGAAGCGGTGGAGCGCACCGCTATTTCGCTTGTCGATCGTGCCAGTGGCACAATGCGGCCGTTTCAGCGCTTCAATGAGCTGAGTGATATGGTCGCAGACAACCATGGCGTCTATTCGGCTAGACGCGACAAGCTCGAGTACTATCCCTTCGACGGGTCGCTTCAGAAACAACTGATTTGGAAGGAAGTTCGCTGGATCGACAAGCTGGCGTTGTCGGGCGATCACAACCTGCTCGCCGTCGCCTGCCGTGACGATGGGCTCTGGCTCTTTGATGCGCGCTCCAAGACGAAGCTACAGGTGCTTGATCGCAAAGAGCGCGTGTCCAGCATGCGCTTCAGCCCCGACGGCAAACAACTGGCCGTCAGCTTAGGAAACAAAGGGGTCGAGCTCATTGATATAGCCACTGGCGAAACCGTCTTTACGCTGCGGCAGCATTCTTTTCCCGTGCAAAGCGTTCAGTTCTCAGCCGACGGAAAACTGCTCATGGCGCAGCCGGATCAAGGCGGCGCCGGCTTGTGGACTGTTGCGAACGGCCGATTGCAAGGACATCTCGACCGCTTGGCGCAGCACGCCACATTCAGTCCGGACGGTCGCGAAATTGCCTATCTGCGCGAAGGTCGACTTGTCCGCGTCGACGCGCGCAGCCGCCAGATCTTGCGGGACTATTCGACCAAAGTCGAAGGCTTCGTCACCGATTTGCGCTACAGCCCTGACGGTCGCCACGTGCTCGTGGTCACCATGTACGATTCCGCCTATGTCTGGCCGATCGAAGGCGATGCGAGCTTCGTAACGAGCGAACGCCTCCTAGCGGCTCGGTTCATCGGTGATGCGCTCATTGTGGCGAACCTCAGCGGCATGCGGCGTTATGATCTAAAGACAGGCAAGGCCAAGCGCGCTTTGCTTCCGTTCAAATACAAGCGTGAACCAAACGACCGAATCGCCGGCATAGACGAAGAGGGTAAGACGGCTTGGTTGACGTCCACGAAACCCACCCTTTTGGACCTCAGCTCAGGGAAGGTTCTGCGCATGGTCACAACCTCTGAGGAGGAGTCTCTGTTTTTTTCTAAGTACGCTGCTACGCGCCCTTGGTACGTTGACGCAGACGGCAAAGCCAACCACCCATGTGAGACCAATGGGTCTTCCGATCGAAGCCCGGACGGAAGATGGTTGGCGAGCGCTGGCCGCGACAGCCGCGTGCGTCTCTACGATGCAAAGACGTGCACGGAGCTGGCCAGCTTGGTTGCTTTCGATGAGGAAGACTATGTGACGTTCACGCCCGACAACTACTATGTGGCGTCGCGTGGAGCGCTGTCGCTCATCTCGTTTCGTTCCAATGCAAAGATCTTTCCATTCGAACAATTCGATCTGCGACTACATCGTCCAGATATCATTTTGCAGCGCTTGGGGTACGCCCAGCCCGACGCGATCCGCGCCATGAAACATGCTTATGACAAGCGCCTCAAAAAGATGGGGTTCACCGAAGCGATGGTCAGCGGAGACTTACACCTGCCGCAGGTCAAGATTGTGTCTAGTCGCCGCGACGGAGATAAGCTGAGGCTGCAGCTGCAGGCCTCGGACGCTAAGTACAAGCTCGTCCGGTTGAACGTGATCGTGAATGGAGTCCCGCTGCACGGTGTTCGCGGAACAGAAGCAACAGCCCTAGAACAAATCGTCCCGCTGCAAGATGGCCGCAATCACATTCAAGTGAGTGTGCTCAACGATCGGGGTGTCGAGTCGCTCAAGGACTCGACGATCGCGCACCACAAAGGAACACGCGGCCAAAGACACGTCGTCGCAATAGGTGTTTCCAAATATACCAACAAAAATTTCGAGCTTCGTTATGCTGCAAAGGATGCAGAGGATGTGGCGACCGCACTGCCTGGTCAGACAATCAAGCTGTTAGACGCAGACGCGACCAAGGAAAAAATTACGGCGACCCGGGCCGCATTGATGAAGACGGGTGTGGATGACGAAGTCATCGTGTTCGTCGCTGGCCATGGCCTGCTCGACGAGCAGCTCGATTATTACTTCGCGACGGTTGATGTCGACTTCGAGAAACCCGCCCTCCGCGGCCTTCCTTATGACGAGATAGAAGGTTTGCTCGACGCAATTCCCGCGCGAAAGAAGCTTCTCCTCATGGACACCTGTCATTCGGGAGAGGTGGACAAAGACAGCGTCAAGCTTGGGGAAAATGTAGTCGTTGCCAGCAACTTTCGCGGCCTGCGCAAGCAGCGCCTCGTAGCCGAGGAGATTCAATCAGTGTTCGCTGATTTGCGGCGCGGCACGGGCGCAATGGTGATGTCGTCTGCGAGCGGCGTGGAGTTCGCACTCGAATCGGGCGCGCTCAAGAATGGCGTCTTCACCTACGCTTTTCTCGATGCACTCAAGAAGGGTACGCGCCTTTTGAGCGCGCTTCGTACCCAATTGCAGGATAGCGTTCTCGAGCTGACGAACGGCCAGCAGCATCCAACCGTCCGTCGCGACAACCTCGAGCTCGATTTCGCATTGAGTCCTTGATCCCTCGCTCACCTCCTCAGGTGTACGCACACGGGCTGACCTGATGCTGGGGATATGTAGGGTGCGTAGCTTTTCCTCTCGTTCGTACGAAGCGTCGCCGCCTTGGCGCCAATACGCTACGGCTGTGCGCCACACATGCCCCGAATCTACGCTTTGCGTTAATGGCTACGCATGCTCAGCCCCATTCTTGCGTCTGTTGTTCTCGCAGCAGTTCCAACGCCCGTTCGGATCGCAGATATCAACAAGGCCCA
>JBIKMD010000203.1:0-6734 GCA_044359465.1 Myxococcota bacterium | reverse complement strand
TGACGTCTCTCACTAACCCGCTGAGCTCGGCGGGCGGCACGTTGTCCGTGGCTGTTGGATCTGACGGCCAAGCGCAGCTCGACGACGACGTGAGCACCTTCTACAGCGCAATTCTCACCGGAGCACCGGCGGGTGCTACGGGCCTACTTGTGCCAATCACCGGCGTGCTTCTCCCGAGCGTCGCGGACGTCGTGAGGACCGATCCGACATTCGAAACGCTCAATGACGCGATCGTCATCGCTGAAAATGGCGACACGAATAGCATTTTCAACGCCTTTGACGACGGCAGCCCTACGGTCACGCTGTTTGCGCCGGACAATGGTTCGTTCGCTGAGCTCGTCACGGCACTTGCGGACGCCGACATCGCTGCGCTTGGGGATTTCAGACCGGACCAGCTAGCGCCCGTCTTGTTCTATCACTTGATTTCGCACGCGACAGGCGAGGGCCCTATTGATGGCTTGGCAGCGATCGCTGCGAACGGAACCAAAGTGGCGACATTGGGCGGCACAGTGGCGGTAAGCGGCAGCCTCGCTGGGGGCGTGCAGATCGATGGCGTCGTAGTCGAGCGTCCAGACATCTACACGCGCAACGGCATCATTCACGGCGTGGGCTCCGTCTTGCTGCCGAGCATCACGGACGTCGTGACTACGGACACCCGCTTCACGCAGCTCGCAGGTCTCATCACCGCTGCTGACGGCGACCCAGCAACGGACCCAAAGGTCGCCGAAGCGCTCGACGGACCTAACGGACCTAGCGGGTTTACCTTGTTCGCACCATCGAATGCCTCCATCGGCAACTTCCTTGCTGCACTTGCGGCGAACACGCCTGATCCGATCTCTCCACCGAGCGGTCAGGCCCTGACGGACGTACTTCTGTATCACGTGCTACCTGACACGGAGTACGCGGTAGAGCTCACCGCTCGTGACTACCCAACGCTCTTCGGCGATGACGTCACGGTCGACACTGCTGGGCCCGTCACGGTACAAGGCACGGCGTTAAGCGCGACCGCCCTTGATGTGACAGCGACGGACATCTTTACCAGTAACGGAGTCATTCACGTGATTCTGGGAACTGGTTTCGACGGCGTGCTTCGCTCCGCACCTACGCCCTAAGCGTTTTCATCCGTAGCCTCCCTTTCTTCTTAGCCTTCCCGGTCGACGCCGATGGCTGCAGCGGCGTGGCCGAGTTGAGGGCGACCAACCATCATGACGCTCTAGCGATTCGGAAATATGAGCGAGACGCGCGTGCCTCCACCGGGTGCGTCATCCAAGGTCGCCGACCCGCCGTCTGCCTCAACCAGCGCTTTCACGAGCGCCAGCCCAAGTCCGCTCCCGGGGCGTTTCGACTCGGCGGCTGCGCTCCCGCGAAAGAAGCGCTCGAACACCTGCGCGCGCTCGCTCAGTCTGATGCCGGGACCATTGTCGACGACCTCGAGCACCACCGTCTGCCCTTCGGCGCGTGCTGCGAACGTGACGACACCGCCCTTCGGCGTGTAGCAAAAGGCGTTATCGAGCAACGCATCGAGACTCTCCCGAAGCCGTGAACGCGTCGCCACAATGGCCAGGCCAGCGGCAACCGAAATGTCGAGGCGAAGGCTGCTCACCTCGGCGCGCGCGCCAAATAGTCGTTGGACTTCTCGACTCACATCCGTGAGGTTCACCACTTCGCGCGCCTCAACGACGTTCGCCGCATCCGCCCGTGTGAGCGCCAACAAGCCGTCGGTGAGCCGGGCCGCGTCTCTCGTCGCTTCAACGAGCGCTTCTATTGTCTCGCGATAACTCTCTGCAGACCGCTCCCGGCGAAGCGCCACCTCGGCCTGCGCGAGCATGCTCGCAAGCGGCGTGCGCAACGCATGACTCGCGCGCGCCACGAAATCGCGTTGCCCTTCGAAGACCATGGCGACGCGCGCGAGCAGTCGATTGAACGCGGTTGCCACCCGCAAAAGCTCTGGATCCAGGCCGCCAGTGTCTAGGCGAGCCGTTAGCGCGCGCGCCTCGATCGCGTCGACCTCGCGCGACACGCGAGACAACGGCGCGAGAAACCAACTCGCAAGAAGCGTCGCACCACCGGCGCTCAACCCCGCAGCCAGCAGCAGCGCCCACAAGAGGCCTGCACGGAATCGATCCGCCAGCCCTGATAGGGCTGCGAGCGGCGCCGCGACGCGCAGCACGAGGCGCTCAGTGCCTTGGCGGGGGGAAAAAGTGACGGAGAGGATGCGCACTTGCTCACCCGTTCGGCTTTCGATCGTGGCAAACCCGAGTGCAGGAAGGACCGTCTGCGGCCAGCCCGCACTGCCAAGCAACACGTCGCCGCGCGTGGTTTCTATCCGAAAGGGCAAGCCGCGTGCGCCAAGCTCGTCGTCGTCATCCAGCTCGAGCTTGCCGTCGTCAAAGCGCGCCTCGTGCGTCAGAGCGTCGGCGCGGCGCGTGAGATCTGCGTCGGCAGCTGCCTCCGTCCACGCGCGGAGCGCCCCGCCCATGACGAGCCCTAGCGCACCGAGGAGCCCGGTCGTGAGCCCGACCACCAACAATACCAATTTCAGGCGTAGGCTCACGTGCTGACCGCGTTTGGGTCGAAGCGATAACCGACCCCGCGCTGCGTGATGATGAGCGCACTGCCGGGCAATCCAGCAGCCTCAAGCTTTCGTCTCAGCCGAGCGACGAAGACATCGATGACGTTGGAATCGCGCTCGAGCTCCTCGTTGTAGATGTGCTCTGCAAGCTGGGTTCGTGACCAAGTCACACCGGGCTTCAGCACGAAGAGCTCGAGCACCGCGAACTCGCGTGCGGTGAGCGTGAGCGGTGCTCCGTTGGCGGTCGCCGTGTGGCTCGAGAGGTCGAGCACCAACGGCCCCACCGCGACCGTGTTCGACGACTGACCAAATTCTCGGCGCAGCAGAGCGCGCACCCGGGCCAAGAGCTCCTCGAAGGCGAACGGTTTGACCAGGTAGTCATCAGCCCCAGCGTCGAGCCCTTCAACACGATCGTGAACTTCACCAAGCGCGGTGAGCAAAAGCACCGGCGTCTTCACCGCGCGCTTGCGCAATGCGCGCAGCACGGAGACGCCATCGAGTTGAGGGAGCATGCGATCGAGCACGATGACGTCGAAACGCACTTCGGTCGCGAGATGGAGCGCGCTCTCACCGTCGCCGACGACATCGACGGAGTAGCCTTCCTCTGTCAGGCCTTGCGCGACGCTTTTGGCGAGCGCAACCGTGTCTTCAGCGAGTAGCAGGCGCATCTTTTGGAATCTTCACCTTATGCTCGCTAAAGTCACCCTCATTCGCCTGAGGATGGCAGGCGCCGCAGTTGCTGCGGGTCATGACCGCCTTGCGCGCGAAGACAGCGGCCGAGAGCTCGTCGTGCTCTCGCCGCCACCAGGGGAGCGAGGTGATGCGCAGCGGGGGTTTATTCGTGGCATCGCCGCTCGGGCTTCTCGCAGCGTTGGCCTGCAGAAAGTCGCTGAGCTGCTTCCGCGTCACCGCGTCGATCTCCTCGTTTTGACCGAAGTGGTCGGATAATCCACCAAGAAGCGCGGACCAAGATCCCGCCGGAAGCATGTTCGGCGGGTAGGCCGTGTGGCAGCTGCCGCACTCCGCAAGATATGGCTTCCATGATGCAGATGCGCGCAGCGCGGTCGCGGCTCCGCATGACCGCTTGTTCTCGTGCCGCTCATCATCATCGTCGTCGGCACGTGAGACAGGGGGAGCGAGTAGCAACGACGCAACAAGGACAGGAAGAAATCGCTTCATTAGAGTCTCCAGTCAGAGGGTGAGCAGCCAAGTAAGCAAGTCGCCACGTTCGCGCATGGTGCACGGGCGCTGCATCACTTGTTTGCAGTTGCGATCGAACCACTTGTCTGCAGTGGCGGCGTCGGTGAAGCGGCTGGGGTTCGCCGAAGGTGCGAGCGGATCGATCAGCTTGCCGGCGGGAGAGCGCCCCTTCGTCGTTGGGTCAGTCGTGTGACAGGTCGCACACGACGTTTTCCCCGACCGCCCCTCGTGCTCCTCGAAGTAGAGCGTCCTACCCCGGGCAGCGCTGAAGCCGGTAAAGGCGGGATCTTCGGCTCGGGCGCCGGCTTCGTAGCGGCTGAGCAACGGCGAGCCGGCCTCGGCTATACCCACCGGCATCAGGCGCCACAACGCAAACGCGACGGCGAATCCTGTCAGAGCTGCAATGGCGAAGCCGGCGGCGCGCGCCAGTGGCGCCGGTGTTTCTTCCTGTGTGTCATTCGGTGCGCGTTTGAAACCGGTCACCATGCCTTTGATGAGGTTCTGCTTCTCGAGCACCGAGGACAGCACCACGCCGAGCACGTGCAGGCCGATGAGCACCGGAAGCACCTCTGCGGCGCCTTCGTGCAGCTCCTTGATTGCATGACCCGTTGCCTTGGACATCGTGAGCGGACCGCTCCACTCGGGCCCAAGGGCAATGAGCACGCCGCTGACGGCCACGGTGAGCAGCGCCACGAGCAAAGCGATCACCATGACGGCGCCTACCGGGTTGTGGCCGAGAAAGTGCCCAGGCCGCCCGCGGATCATCGCGCCGAGTGCTTTGACGACCTCGGTTGGTGATCGCACGAAGTCCGTGAAGCGCGCGTGCTTCGTACCAACGAAGCCCCATACCACGCGGAAGATCACGAGTCCGAGTAGAATGAGACCGAGCCGGGTGTGCAGACGCGTGTTGCTATCTTCCTCGGCGGTGAGAAACGCACCGAGCACTAGCGCACCGAAGAGAAGATGGGTGAGCCGGACGGTGAGATCCCAGACTTTGACTTGCTTCATGGCGGCAGCCTCCTTCTGTCACCATAAGGATCGCCCATGAACGCAACGTGAACGCACGGGTCAAATTTAGGCGTTGCCTGCAAGGTGCTGCTCTCGGGACCCCGTCAATCCGGCAAGTCGACGCTCCCCAAGGTGCTAGCGAAGGGCGGCGGCACTTACTTGAATTGGGATGTCCGCCAAGATGGTCGTGCTGGACGAGCTGCACAAGTTTCCAAGGTGGAAGAACATCCTGAAGGGTGTGGCGGACGAGTTTGGCAATCGCCACCTGTGCTTGTCACTGGGAGCGCCCGCCTCGATACCTTTCGCAAGCAAGGTGACGCGCTTACAGGTCGCTTCTATCACCACCATCGGAGTCGATCTCGCCTTCGTCGGTGCGCAGCTGAAAGATGCGTGTGAGCTGACAAAGGTCAGTCGGTAGGGCTGAACAGCTCTTTGACTCCGACGCCAATGGCGATGAATGGCGTCGCCCCTACCTTCACAATGCCGAGCAAAACAGCGAAACCCTGATCCTGGCTTTTTGGAAATAGGTTTCGCGCAGTCTCGGCGATCATGCCTCCAATCCTCTTGCAAGTACGGCGCCTCGCATCTCAACCGGGCAGTCGTAGGACGCAAAAATGTACTCAAGAACAGTTCGAAGGTTAGGTTCTTCAATTAGTCGGGATCCACATACTGACAAACCATCGCTATTGAGTGGTGTCCAACTGCGATCCAGATGAAACAGGGGCTGTCGTGCTCGTCGGGTTCCTTCTCTTCTGCTCCGTGCTCTGGGCGGCCGAGCGCCGGCTGCCAAAGCTCGCCGAGATTGGCGCGTACGCCATCATGTGCGTCGCGCGTGAGGCAGGGAACGCGATGTATCATTCTCAGCAATGAGCTGATGCGTTCCTGAAAGAAAAGCCTGGGGTGTTCGAAGGCATGCGCCTTGCTGTGTCTGCCCAAGGAGACACATTTTCGATGCGAATCACGACATTCTTTTCCGTGCTGCCAATGTTCTTGAGCGTGAGCGGTTGTGGAAGCGAACCGTTCTGCGACGAGATTGCGCTAGGAACACCCATCACGAAGCTGCAACGGCTTTCATTCACGGCGATTGGGACGATCCAGCAGAAGACACTCCAGGGGGACTGCCAGCCGTTCAAGAGCGGCGAGCTTGGTGTTGTTGCCGTTCAGGCGGGAGCGCGTGCGCCTTCTTGCACCCCGCGTGACGCCTACTTCTGCCACGTCAAGCTGGACGACGCTTGAGCCGTGCAGTGCGTGCAGGAGAATTGCAGCGATTGAGCTGTTGTTGGTTTAGCGGAGGCTTCGTGTGCGAGTTGAGGCGAGTTCACCAACGCCACTGGGGTCCGATGATCGCTGCGGACCGCGGGACTAAAAGCACAACCACGGCCGGGTTTCTGCCGTCATAGATGATCGGATCAGCCGCAGTTCTTACCCCAATGTGCGGCTTCGTCCGCGTTGTTTGCGCGGGCTGCAGGCACGAGCGCCTTGTCGGGTTTTCCTGCAAACGGCGCGCTGTATGTAGCTCGTGCGCAGGCCGCAAAATGAACGAGCTTTCTCTGCACCTCATGGATCACGTCGTTCCTGATGTTCCACTGCGCCAATTTGTTCTGACACTGCCGTTCGCGCTGCGAGTGCTTGTGGCGCGAGACTAGGCCAGCAGGACTGTCCACGGGGATAAACACTTGCTCGCTGCGGTGCGCACGGTGTTCCTACGCGCTGTGAGCGGATTCGTTCGCAAGAAGGCGCGCGCGGTCTATCCACGCCCCGAGGGCGTTGAGCTTGTCTTCGTCTTTGTCACCCCATTGAGCTAACTTTAGAGACCGCGCGCGGAGAAGTTGCCGTTCAGGCGGGAGCGCGTGCGCCTTCTTGCACCCCGCGTGACGCCTACTTCTGCCACGTCAAGCTGGACGACGCTGGAGCCGTGCAGTGCGTGCAGGAGAATTGCAGCGATTGAGCTGTT
>JBIKMD010000550.1:0-4374 GCA_044359465.1 Myxococcota bacterium | reverse complement strand
TCGAAGGGCAAACGCTCGAGCTGCGAGGGTGCGCCGTACTCGTTGTTCAAGCGGTACTGCAGCACTTCGAACTGAAGCACACCGACGGCGCCAACCACCGGATCCATTTCGCCGAGCCCATACTGATAGAAGACCTGAATCGCGCCTTCCTCTGAGAGCTGCTGCAAACCGTGTTTGAGCTGCTTACGCTTGAGCGGATCTTTGACGCGAACACGCGCAAAAAACTCGGGCGAGAAGTGCGGCACTTCATCGTATTTGAGCGGCGGTTTGCCGGTGCAAAGCGTGTCGCCAATGCGCAGCATACCGGTGTCGAAGAGGCCAATGATGTCACCGGCGTACGCTTCGTCGATGAGTGTGCGCTCTTGCGCGAGGAACTGCAGCGGTTTGCTCAGACGAATTTCTTTTTCGAGCCGGGTGTGCATGACCGGCATGTTTCGCTCGAATTTGCCGGTGCAAATGCGGGCAAAAGCGATGCGGTCGCGATGCGACGGATCCATGTTTGCTTGGATCTTGAACACGAACGCCGAGAAACGGTTGGTCTCTGGGACCAGCGCCGTGCCGCCGGAGGCTTTGTAAGACGCGGGCTGCGGCGCCAGGTCGATGAACCATTGTAAGAACGGTTCGACACCAAAGTTGGTCATGGCGCTGCCAAAGAACACCGGCGAAATACTGCCGTTCAAAAATGCTTCGCGCGTGAATGGCGTACCCGCCGCGTCGAGCAGCTCGATGTCTTCTTTCAGCTTGTTCAGTGAGCGCTCGCCGAGCAGCTCGGGAATCTCGGGATCATCGATGGAGAGCGACGTTTGTGCGAGCTTCTTCGAGCCGTGGAACGCCGCTTCAAAGAGATGAATGATCTTCTTTTCGCGGTCGTAGACGCCCTTGAAATCGCGGCCCATGCCGATCGGCCAGAGCACAGCGACGCACTGAATGCCGAGCAATTGTTCCACTTCGCTCAGCAAATCGAGCGGGTCGCGCCCTTCACGATCCATCTTGTTGATGAAGGTGAAGATGGGGAGACCCCGCAAGCGGCACACTTCGAAGAGCTTCTTGGTCTGCGTTTCGACGCCTTTGGCGTTGTCTATGAGCATGACCGCGCTGTCGGCCGCACTGAGCGTACGATAGGTGTCTTCGCTGAAGTCTTGATGGCCAGGCGTGTCGAGCAGGTTGATACGCCGCTCGCGGTAGTCGAATTGCATGACCGATGAGGTCACGGAGATTCCGCGCTCTTTCTCGATCTCCATCCAGTCGCTCGTCGCGTGACGGGCGGCCTTCTTGGCCTTGATGGCGCCGGCAAGGTGGATGGCTCCGCCGTAGAGGAGCAGTTTTTCAGTGAGGGTCGTCTTACCGGCGTCAGGATGCGAAATGATCGCGAACGTACGCCGGCGGTGAACTTCTTCAGTCAGCGTCGCCATGGCGCGCTGGCGCTAGCTCACGTTTCTACGGACGTCCAGGAGACGCCGGCTGCTGCCGAGAAGAAAAAGCAGAACGTGTTGCTCACCGACGCTCGGCACGTCGGCGCTCAGAGCACCAGGTGCATGAGGCGCAGAAGCTTCTTGATGGTACCAAGCTTGTCTTTGTAGGGCAGGGCCATCAATGGATTTTCGAAGTGCATGTAGCGCGTGAGGACCGAGCGCATGTGGCTGAACTCTTCGAACCCGCGGATACCGTGATACGCGCCCATGCCGCTGCCGCCGACACCGCCGAAGGGGAGATTCGGATTGGCAAAGTGCATCACGGCTTCGTTGACGCATGCATCGCCCGAGATTTGTCGACTGAGGAAGTACTCGGCCTCGCTTGCGTTGTCTGAAAACACATACATCGCGAGCGGGCGGTCACGGGCTTGCGTGATCGCGAGCGCTTCATCTGCCGTGTCGTACTCGATGATCGGAAGCACGGGGCCGAAGATCTCATCTTGCATGATTGGCGCGTCCATTTTTGGCTGCGTAATCAGCGTGGGCGCAATGTACTTCTCTGCTTCTACGACCTCACCACCAAACGCGATGGTGCCATCTTTCATGTAGCTGGCGATGCGCTTCAGGTGGCGCGTGTTGATGATGCGCGCAAAGTCTGGGCTGTCTTTGGGATTGGCGCCGTAGTTCGCAGTGATGCGGGCTTTGAGTGTGTCGACAAACTCTGCAGCAACGCCGCGCTCGACGAGCAGGTAGTCTGGCGCAATGCAGGTTTGACCTGCGTTGACGAACTTGCCCCAGGTGATCCGACGAGCGGCGTGGTCCAGGTTGGCGTTTTTGGTGACGATGGTGGGGCTTTTGCCACCAAGCTCGAGCGTGACCGGCGTGAGGAACTTCGCCGCCTTCTCCATGACCACGCGGCCTACGCCAGTGCCGCCCGTAAAGAAGATGTGGTCAAATTGTTGGTCGAGCAGCGCAGTCGAGGCCTCGATGCCTCCTTCGACGCATGCGAGGAACGCTGGGTCGAAGTTCTCACGTACAATCTTGGCGATGATGGCGCTCGTCGCTGGGGCAAGCTCGCTTGGTTTGACGACGTTGCAATTGCCTGCTGCGATGGATGCAACGAGCGGCGCACCGATCAGGTTGAACGGATAGTTCCATGGACCAATAATAAGGACGACGCCTTTGGGTTCTGGGCGCACCTCACTCTTGGCGGGCTGCAAGATGATGTTGGTGGGGTAGACGCGCGACTTTGCCCACTTGCGCATGTGCTTCAGGGTGTGGCGAACTTCTTCGAGTGTGGTGGCAATCTCAGTGAGAAAGCCCTCCGTTTCGCACTTGCCAAGGTCGGTCGTGAGCGCGCGGGTAATGTCTTGTTCGTGTTTCTCGAGCGCACTGCCGAGCTTTTTGATCTGCTCGCTCCTGTACTCGAGTGAACGTGTGGCGCCGGTGCGGAAGAATGCGCGCTGAGCCGCGATGATCTTTGCAATATTGGCCGAGTCGATGGGAATCACTTTGGCTGCGGCTTCTGACATGGGCTGCCTCCTGGAACTTTCGAAGTATGACACATCGGGTATCGGCTCAAGGCGCAGTTTGTAACCGATTGAAGCTGCGTTGCGCACTGCGTTGCTTGTGCTGGGTGATTCTCGCATGTTGTTTTCAGGGTTTTTGCTGCCCGGACTTGTGCGGTGACGCATGGCGTTGTTTTCCGCCCGGCGCCAGGGCTCGTGAGCCAGTGCTCATGTGTTTTGCTCGGTAAAATACGAGGTCTTTGTACGTCGATGTACCTCGGCGTGGGGCGTTTGTAGCCTGGAAAAACAACAGTTCGTCGCTAAACAGGAATCCATCTTTGCACGACAGGTTTCATGATCAAACCGCTCATCCCGAGCAAACTGGTGGAACGGCCTCTTTGCGCCGTTTGAGGGTCTGGTTGAAGGATAAGCAACAGCATCATCGACTGCTCGTGCTGACCGCCATGTTTGCCGTGACCGCGCGTTGCGAAACGCCGCCCGAAACAATTGGCGTCGAAACCCGGCCAACGCTAGAGGCTCCGTTGTTCAACAATGGTGGCTTCGAGAATCCAACCCCGTTCACCTCCTGGACCAAGTCAACCGCCCTGAACACTTCGGGTCTTTCCACGGTCCCACCGACGCTCGATACCCATTTGCAACTGACCGCGGGCGGAAGAGATTTTACCTTTGCAAAAACGAACCTTGTTCCTGAATCGCAACCCCCGGCGGGCCTCGTAGCCGGCACGGGCGTGCCAATGTGGCCGCGACTCGGAACGACCACGGCCGCGATCAACGAATGGGGTGCGGCGGATCCTCCAGGTGACAGCAACCACCAAGGCGCCAACAGCAACGTCAACTCGATTCGCCAATCCATGGCGACAACCGCGGCCGACATCGACCCGGCCGACGGCAAGGTGCACGTACGGTTCCTACTCGCGCCCGTGCTCGAGGCGGCCGGGCACGCGCCGGCGCAGCAGCCATACTTCTTCGTTATCGTGCGCAACCTCACCGCGCCTCGCGTTGGAACGCTCTACACGAACTTCAACTTTGCGAATCAAGTTGGCGTTCCGTGGGGCTCGCAAGGCAGCGACGATACCGCATTGTTGTTCACCCCGTGGCAAATCTTCGATGTTGTGCCGGAAGACGACACCTTTGTTCTTGGTGATGTTCTCGAAGTTGAGGTTTATGCTGCTGGCTGCGATCCCGGCGGACACTCGGGGTCTGCTTATGTAGACGGCTTTGGCGCATCCCTGCCTAGCTTGCTGATTGCGAAAACCGCACCTTCGCAAGCGAACGTCGACAGCGACATCACCTATACTTTCTCCGTCAAGAACAACACCTCAGGCATTGCGCCCAACGTCGTTGCTGACGAAGTGCTCCCTCCCAATACGACCTTTGATTCGTACAGCGCGCCCACTGCGACCAGCTGCACCGTACCCTCCGTCGGCGGCACG
>JBIKMD010000202.1:0-6755 GCA_044359465.1 Myxococcota bacterium | reverse complement strand
CACAGGTTCCGCGGGGCCAACCTCAAGCTCCTCGGCAAGAATGGGCGCAAGCGCGGCAAAGCTGCCGCCATCATCGAGAACAAAGGCGCGGTACCGCCTGCAGGTATCACCGTCTCGAAAGTACGGTGCGTCGCAGCTGCAGGTGTAGCCGCCGAGGGTGTTGGTGCAGCGTTCATTTGCGGCGCAGGGCGTTTGTTCGCATTCGTTGATGTCGCGGCAGGCGAGGCCTTCGCTGACAAAACCGGACATGCAATCGCAGCGATAGGAGCCCAGTGTGTTCGTGCAAGTGGCATGTACGTCACATAGGGCGGTTGCAGCTTCGCATTCGTTTATCTCACGGCATTCGCGCCCATCGCCGGCGTAGCCTGCGGGGCAAGCGCAGGTGAAGGAGCCCGGTAGATTCAGGCATTTGGCGAAGGGGTCGCAATCGTTTGTGCCCAATGCGCATTCATTCTGATCACGACACACGAGCCCATCGAGCGTGAATCCCTCATCGCATGAGCACTCGCGATCACCTGATTTGACGCACGCCCGTTCAAAGGGGGTTTGTGAAATCTTATTCTGCGCAATGGTGCGAGCCTGGCAATGCAGGCCCATGAGCGCCACGTAGGTCACTAAGGCAAACGGTATACGTTCCCGCACGACTTAAGCGTAGCAGTTCAACGCTTGAGTGCCATGAATGGGTGGCATGTGTGGGAGTGCTTAGGCCTGCTAAGCAAGGCGAGCCATCGGCGAGGCCTGCATCGGGGTGGCAAGCGGCATGTCGAGATACCGCGCATGTAACGGCCGAGCTATTCGTTGCAAAGACGATTTTCGAGGTTCAAGATCATGGCCAACATCAACGTACGTTGGTCAACCAATGAGCGAAGAGTTTTTCGTTGTTGGCATTTCATCGCTGCCACTTTCGTCACGAGAACAGGCCGATCTGTGTACCGGTTGAGCATGAGCGCGCGGGCTCTCCATCAGCCGCAAGCTCAGGAGCCACGAGTTCCGAAGTGGCTAAGGAGCTAGCTGCTTGCTTGGCGGCGTTGGATGAATCTCGTCGCGAGGCCGACCGACGCGCTTTGAATGACGAACGAACGGCAATCGGCCTACGCAGCCTGTTGCCCCCTCCTGATAGAAAGAAACGAAAAATCGACGAAGGCTGTATCCCCAGCCGTTTCTCGTTGACGGAGGAGCGGATCGATTTCAAGGCCGATGGTCGTGTGTGCGGCGTCGAGATCGTGATGGACAAGAGCGGCGGCCACTACGCATTTTTCGGAACCTGGAAGGTCGAAGACAACGCCTTGGTCGAAAATGATGCTGCGGGCAAAGCGCCTATCTCTCTCGGCCGTTCGACTTCGCGGTGGCGGAAAATTGTGCACGGGCAACACGTGGCGCAACGCGGTGCAATCAGCTTCGAAGGGCCATGGCCCAATCGATACGAGTTGGCATCGTCGGACGAGGCAGCAACGTTTTTGTTTCATGACGACAGTAGGCGCATTGCAGTCGCCGAACTGCCAGACTGGTGTTTCCGTTAGCTGCGCGCTCTGCGCTTCCGCGTTTAGGTTCGAAACGTGCGTTACCCGACAATGAAGCGAGAGCGCTTACACACCCCGATGTCGTTCGCTTCGGCGGTCCCACGAGGAACCCGGAAGTGGTGCGGCGGTCGAGCCAGCCGCTGGGCCAAGGTTGGCGGGCAGTTCTAGACTTTGCTCGCGGCTTCAACTTCCTCGCGAATTGGTTCTGAGTGGAGCGCAAAAAATGAAGTGAAACGTGGAGAAAGCTGTTCGGTCACCCAGTTTACGCATTGGGCAGCTCGAGCGCGGCCTCGCGCCGCAACGAGTAGCGTCCGGCCCTGCGTCCGCACTTCAAGCCTCACTAGAGCAAGTGAATCGGAAAATCATGGAGCGCGGAATCGCCGCTCACAAGCGGTAGGCCTACGACCTTTGCCTGTGCGGCGAGCATGCGTGTTCGAAAGTCACCAGCAGCTCGTCAGCGGCAAGCCTTGCAATGTGATTCGCGTAGGATGCCACTAACGCTTGCCCAATTGGGAGCTTGCCCATGCGAACCTTGGTGGCGATTTCCCAAGCCGTCACGCTAAGCCGCCGATCACTGGCCTGGTCATTTTAATCATGTTAGGGCCGCGCGCTTCGATGCCCGCACGCGACCACAGAGACGACGCGGTCCACAGGCCGCTCAACTCACCTGCCGATCATCGGTACGGTCTTCTTCTCATCGTTCTCTCCGGCGTGGGGCTCGCGCTGCGCCTCTATCGCCTAGAGCATCACGCGTTGTGGGCCGATGAAGCCAATCGGCTCATTTGGGCCGAGGGACATTCGGTACAAGCGCAACTGTTTGGCGTTACGGCTAGCGAGACCGCGATGCGCGTTGGTGTGGGCACTTGGCTAGACGCGTTCAAGAATGCGGTGGCGTCCCCACCACCACTCTTTGGCATCTTGATTCACCCGTGGCTGAGCCTTGGCCCAATCTTGAGCGATGCGTTCGTTCGGTTGCCCTGCGCGCTGTTTTCCGCCGCTGCCGTGCCGCTCACCTACGTCGCGGCCAAAGAGGTTGTACCTCCGCGCGCTGCGCTCTACGCTAGTGGGTTGCTCGCACTCGCGCCCATGCACGTCTTTTGGGGGCAACAGTTCAGCTACTATCCACTCGCATACTGCTGCGTGTTGGTTTCGTGCTTCTTCTACTTCCGCTTCCTCGAGACGAGAGCCAGTCGCGACGGCGCAGCCTGGGCGATCGCGAGTGCCATCAGTGTCTACGCCCATACGTTTTGCGGCGTCGTGTTCGCGTGTCAGGTGCTTGCCATGTTTGCTCGCACCAAGCGTCCACGACTGTGGCCAGCGGCGCTCGCAGCATTGCTTCTAGTGCCGCAGATCGTGCTCATGTTTCCGGCGTTGTTCGAGCTGAGACACGTCACCCACGACTTTAGCTCGCAGCCATCGGTGCTGGCTTTCGCGAACGGGCTTGCGGCCGTGTTGGTGCAGCCCTATCTCGGTGAGTACACTTCCCTGCTGAGTGCGTATGCTTTGCACGGGCTTGCTGCACTCGCGGCCGTGTTTGTTGTGATTGGCGGGCTGCTCGTCCCAACGTCAGATCAACGTAGGACGCTGTTCATCAACACATGTGGCCCAGTCGCAGTGTTCGCGGCATGTTATGCGTTGAGCGGCGCCAACGTGTTCACTTGGCCGCGTTATTACTTCTTCTTTGGGTTCTCTGTTTCGTTGTGCGTCGCGCTCGCGCTTGCGTCACTGCGTCGCCTGGCCGTACCCATCCTCGCCGCACTCGCCGTTGGCGCAGCAGTTGCGCACCACCACCAGTACTTTCAGTTGGTCAAAGAGGACTGGTGGGGTGTCGCGCGTGCCATCGAGAGTGCCCATGCGCCAAATCAGCCTGTGTTCGTGCAGCGTTATAACCTAGTGAACTCGCTTGGCCGCTATCTGCACGCGAACAATCCTTTGTTTGGTGTGCTGCAGCAAAGCGATGTCGCCAGCGTACCCGAACACACTTTGCAGCATGGCGGCGCTTGGTTCGTGGATGTTTGGACCTTTGGTCAGGCAATCGCAGTAGATGAGTTGAAGCGCCGTTTTGCCAGTTGCAGCCAGTGGGATGTGCCTTCAGGTTCGTGGGGCATGACGCTCACGCGCTGTGACAATGGCACGACAGTCTCCCGCGTCGAGCAGGGGTTCTTTGAAGGCAAACGTGACGGATGTTTGATCGGATGGGCGTTCTCTTCAGTCGGGCTACGCGAGCTACGCGTTGTACACGCTCGCGGCGCCATTCTGGCGCAGGCCCAGCCACAAGGTTTGTTGCGCACTGACGTTGCTTCGGTCTTTGCGAATCTCCCGTTTGCTCTCACGTCTCAGTCAGGGTTCAAGCTTTGCATCGAAGAAAGTGGGGGCGACCCCACACTCGAACTGCTCGTTTTGGCCGTGCGTCACGACGGAACGTTCTTTCAGCTGAACACAGCGGACAGCCCGGCCATGAGACAATGATTGTGCGCCCAAAGGTGCGCGGCAAACCAAGTGCCTACGGCAGAGTTTCAAGCGCTGGCTCGCGAGCGTACTGACGCTCGAGCAACGTCAATGGGTATCGCGAACGAGACGCGTGGTTTTCAGTTCTTGCCGTAGTTGCGCCTTTGCGGCTTCATCAAGAGCGAATCGTTTTGTCCTTCCAGCTCGTGCAGCGCCAACACAATGCCGCTCAGATCCTTCGGTGGTTCTGCGATGCGGTTGAGATAAATGACAACCAGTGGCGCTGCTTCGGCAGCCTTCTCGATGGCTTCGCCCATCGCCTTGTAGATGCGTGCAATGGGCGGAGAAAAGCGAACAACCCAGTGTGCTCCCCATACTATGGGCAACCAAAACATGTACTGACTCGCGAGTTCCCAACCTGTAGAAATGCCGCCCCCAAGCGCAAAGACAAGGACTAGCGCAATCGCAACGATCGAGACGAAGCCAATCACTACGGACAAGGCGCGATGCAGCGAGGCAATCTGAAAGGCTACGGAGTGTTCGCGTTGCAATAGATTCGCAGCCTCGGACGTATCGAGGTCCTTTCGCGTATTGAGCCAAGCATGCATCTTCGCGCGTGTCTTCTCGAAAGGATTTTCCGCGCAGCGATTCAGCGACGTTGTAGTAGTCTGCGGTGCTGGCCACCTCGACGACAAGATCCACATCCTTTGTGTCGCGAATTTCAAAAACCGACGGTTATGTAATGAAGAGAGACACCGTCGATCCACCAACAAAGACGATGCGGTCTTTGAGATCGCCCAGGTGCTTCGCGACGTGCTCGATCGCTCGCAGATTCTCTTGGCGTGCGCTCACGCGTTTATCCTCGCTGCAAAAAGTTTTTCTGCCTGTTGTCTATCGCGGGCACGTCCGCCGCGGATGGCAACAACGAGTGTTAGGAGCTCGTACAGCCGCTGATCGCTCGCCGCGGCTTTGACCGCAGAGGGATAGAGAGCGCCAAAGGATTCGCCGCGAACGCTACCATTGGGATCGGGCCACACTGGCGGAAGATCGTCCTGATGAAAGTGTTCCCGCAGCGGGGTAGCGGCGTGGAGTCGGGATACCAAGTGTCACGCCTCCTCGTTGCGGAGGAAACACGTATTTCACTCCGTGGGTCACCAACTCTACGAGTGCCTTCTTCACCGGACGCCGATCGTGTGAATTGTAGAGGTTCACGGCGGCCGCGCGACGAAGCGCGGCATGAACCTCGGGGGGCTCATGCCCAACTACGTTGCAAGCTCATTGTAGGACTATTCGCTCGCGCCGCGAACAGCTAGCTTGAGCAAAACAGGGACATCCTGCGGACCTTAGCATGAGCGTACTGCATTCGCGAATCGCGAATATGGCAATACTCTTACTGTCCAGTGCCTAGTCGTGGGCGCGGGTTCACGGCTGGCCAAGAATACTGAATTGAAAACAACACACGGAGCCAGAAGCGCAATCCGATAGTTTCTGTATTGTTCTGTTTTTTTATTGAATGAAAATGGCGGCCCAGAGTGGACGACTTTAGAGCCTGGTGCCGCAAAAACGCAGCGGCCTAAACAAGCTCCGCACCAGTGTAGGTTGTGCAACGAAACGACGAGCCGACTCTTCGCTCTTACTGAAGCGCCAAGTTTGTGTCATTCGACCGCTATGGGTGGCGGATTCGAGTTGCACGCGCTGCGCGGCAAAAAGGTGATCGACGCTGTGTCTATCGTTGAAGCATGGAGTGCTCGTCGCGGGCTCGTTCGCGAGCCTGAGCCGATCTTCGCACGTCTCGAAGGTGAACATGAGATTCGCCTGACTCCGCGCCGCGGAGGATTCTCGATTGGACTCAGCCACAATGCGGAAGATCGCGATTTGTTGCTGGCACTTTCCGCGCTTGGCCCGCTGCTCACAACGTGGAGCCACGATGGAGATTTTTGGGGCTACGCGTTGGTCGTCGATGGTCGAGTAGTCACCGAATTTTCGTTTCCGCACAAAGCGTACGATCCGACTACCTATTTTGATACTGGCACGACCTCGTTTCAGGGCGATCCTCTGCGCGTTGCAGATGCTTTTGGAGTCGCTGATCGGGCACAAAAGATCGAGGCGGCGCAGCGGCTTGGTCCGGAGCGCGGAGGGGACAAGAAGTTCCTGAGTGCAGTTGGCCTGGGCGCGTTGCTCGATGAAAGCCCGAGGAAAAACGACGTGGTCCTTCGCTATGGACCCGCGAGTCGGACCAAGAACGAACGCTTCGATTTGCGAGCACTCTTCACAGGTGAGCCGGTGATCGACGATGCGCTCGCAACGCCGCTTCCTAGCGAAGGCGATCCGAAGACTCTGTCATTCGACGCACATAGGATGCGAATTCGCGTTCCTGCCATCGTAGAGCAAAGGGATGCCGTTGCGGACTGGGCGTATTGCCAACTTGCTTGGTGGTGGTGCTACATCGATTGTTCAGCGCTGCGGCAAACCGAGTTCGTCCGCGATATCGAAGCAGCCATCACTGGCAAAGGGCGAGATACGCTCGTCACGCGTCGAGGTCGACTCATACGCCGTATCGAGCTTCCGAATACGTATCATCCGGTGGCGCGCTGGTTGTCGTATTACGTCGAGGGGCCGAGAGCGATTTACCGTTTCCAAGCAATGATCGACGACGCCGAGCACGGCGCGCGTCAAGCGAGTTGTCGCGTGACTCACGTTCCCGTGCCCGATTTTGTACCCGTTCCCGGCCAGCGCGAGGCCCCTGCGAGCCTCGTCGCGCTGGCCTCTTTGGTTTCCATTCGCCGC
>JBIKMD010000201.1:0-6772 GCA_044359465.1 Myxococcota bacterium | reverse complement strand
TCATCCTTGCGGCCGAAAGAAACGATAAGGCGCATCCGCGCGCGGAAGTGTGATGTGGTTCCGTAGCGGCCGCCGCTGTCGTGGTTTTGTCGACAAAGCCGAGCTCGACCATCTGCGTGAGCACGTATTCCTGTCTCGTTTTGACGGCGCGCAAATCGCCGCGCGGGTTGTACCTCTCCGGGTTCTTCGGAATCCCGGCCAGCACCGCGGCTTCGGCGAGAGTGATGTCGTCAAACGACAAGCCCCACGCAGAGCACGATCCGAAACATGTTTGTCCCTTCGTTGTTGCTCTCGACACCCACAAACCTGTCTCGGACGAAAGGATCCGAGGAAGGGATGATTGGACAACGTTCACCTAAGAACCCGCGCCGTACCCGTGCTGGTCAGTCGCTGGCGCAACGTGTGAGCTCGTCCACTGTCGTCTGCGAAGGTAATGCCGCATAGGCTTGAATCGCCATCGTCAGAGAAAGCAGCGCCGGGTCACGACTTGCGGCTTCGGACAGGAGGGAATGGCTCGCGACAAGTGCTTCTCGTGTGAGCTGCGCGACGTTTTCACCCCACGCACCGGAGTGGCTGCCGGTCGGCGCGTCAAACGAAGACGCTATTGCGATTCGGCCAATCATGCGCGCTAGTTCTGCTCGCAGAGACCGCTCGATATCGTCACCAGCGACGATGGCGGCCAAGAAAGGCACGGCGTACGCAGTGGCGTGATAGATCGTCCCTTGGTGCCAGATGTTTCCGTAGAGCCATTCCACGGCGTCCGCGGCGATTTCTTGTCCTTCGTAGAGCCTGCGCAAGCAAAGCGCGACGTCACGTCCGATGGCGTTTTCGGGCTCGTCAGGAAGATGAAGATAGGCGTGGTTTAGATCTGGCCAAGGAACGTTGCCAAGCTCCATCAAAGCTTCGCGTCCGATTCGTCGCGGAATATAGAGGGGCAACGCTTCAAGCGCTTTGCCCCGCGCGACAGAGAGAAGCTTGCGGTCGCGCGTATGTTCGATCCAGATCCACACGCCGATCAGTGCCAAGCCACTGGCTATTGCAAAAAGCACAACCATCTATTCATTCTCCAGAATGTTTCGATCGCCGGTACCACTCTCACCACTTTCGGGCGACGAGTAGTTCGTTTTGTCCCGGACGCATCCGCCGAGGACACGGGGCGAAGACAAGAGGCAAAGCTAGGCGCACAGTTTCAGTGATATCAGTCTGTGCGTCAATTTCGAACGTGGCGAGTCGTCGGAGTCAGTATGGCGTGACGAATTCGAGATCTTTGTCTCGCACGATGATCTTCGAGCCCGTGCTTTCCTGTCGTCTAGGTGCGTCCCATCTCAAAGCGAGGATCGAGCCGGTGCAGACAGAGCGCTCGTATGCTACTGTTTCCACAATGCGACCTCTTCCTTCCTTGACGCTCGCACTCGTCTTTTGCGCCACACCCGGATCTGCGGCCAAGCCAGAGAATGAGTTCGTGCTCAAGGACTCGGACCACTCGAACTCGAAGAAGGTCTCGAAGATTCAGTGCACAGACACTGAAGCCGCCTTGAAGCTCTTCGTGATCGAGCGAGAAACCTCGGCCCCGATTCCAGGCATCATCATTGCGGTCACGGGAGAAGACGGCAAAAAGTTCTACACCGACGAAACTGATGCCGATGGCTATGCGGAGCTGCTTGTTCCTATTGGCCAGCGCTACGAGCTCGCCTACCTTGGGCTTGGTCGGCGCGACGTTGCGGCCAAGGTGACGGTGGATAAAGAGCCACGCCAAAACATCAGACTGACCGTGCGCTACAAACGCTTCGACAAAAAGGTCGCCGGGGCGACTGCGCCTGAACCGCGCTTCGTGCTCGAGGGTGTGAACTTCGATAGTGGTAGGTCGCAGATCCTGCCGGAGTCTTTGCCGCGGCTCGACAGTGTGGCCGAGTACATGACGCGCAAGGAGAGCGTGCAGATAGAGATTTCAGGGCACACGGATAGCGCTGGCAACGCAAAGTCGAACAAAGAGCTCTCACTGCGCCGCGCGCAAGCGTGTCGCGGCTACCTGATGTCAAAGGGTATCGATGGGTCGCGAATCAGCGCCGTTGGCTTTGGTGACGAGAAGCCGGTGGCCTCGAACGCTACAGAAGAAGGCCGACGCAAGAATCGACGAATTGAGGCTACCGAGCGCTAGTCGTCCTGCGTTTTCCAATGTACGGGGGGCGCATGAGCTCGGGTTTTATCGTCGCACTTCAGTTGAGGATCCCGCACCCGCAGTGGGAAGAATTTTTGGCGTTCACGCCCAATGACTTTGTTGTCGATGGGGCCTGGCCTAACGAACAAGTCGAGCCGTTTTTCGAGGTGCTTGCAGAAGGGGATGATACCTTCGAGCAAATCTTGGCGAACGAGTCGTGGCTTGAAGCGCCCGTCATCAAAGACAAGGTCAATCCCGTGATCGTCTCCATCAACAGCGGGCTCGACGTTGACTCGCTGTTTCTCGCCGGCACGGCGCCGCGCCTCTTGCTCGGCGCGCTGCGGGCGAAAGGAAGTGGCGAGCTGGTTATCCACTCGGATGGTACCGCCGAGGATCCTGGTTGGAAGTGCGAAGTGAATCGCGGAAAGCTGATCACACGTCCGCTCACCAAAGACGAGATGTGGAATTTGGTTGCCGAAGCGACCGGCGCAAAGAAGTTCAAGTCGAAGAAGCGATCGTTTTAATTAGAGGTTGTCCGGAGATCGAGTTCGCTTCGGCGCACGCCCACCCCAGCGAGCGCCTGGTCGAGCCCGAGGTCGTAGTTGTAGCCGAGTGGCCGTGGCCGGCGCCGGTCTTTGCACCGAGATCGTGTCCCAAACTGTTACAGGGCTCTCGCGCTGGAAGACATCTCCGCTTGCAGCACCAGCGATAGTTTTCTCATGGACAGAGACACTTGATTCAACTTGGTCTGTGATGGAATGTGCTGCGATACTTGATGTCTGCGGGGTTTTAAACGCGGCAGATAAAGCGAAGAGACAGGAAGCGCCGGGTGTATTGCTTCGTGCCCTGCAGATGCCAACAAAGTTGATTCGATAACGCTTGGCCGCCTACGGCCACGGCCACTCGGCTACAACTACGAACTCGGCGGCCGCGACCACGTTGTCTCGTTACACAACCGCAGCCTGAGCCAGCGCCAGATCCAACGGCTGAGCGGCGAGGCGTTCGCCGGGTGGGCGGGCAGTCGAAATCAACGCGCACATTGACGGGAGGTGGGTGCCGAAGCGAACTCAATCTCCGGACAAACATTAATTCGCTCGCGGCTGTCTGGGTTGCTATGGGACCCGCGTGCATACCATCCTCACGCATCCCGGCGGCGCTCATAAAGACGACGTTCTCGCTGTCTGCCTTTTGGTCTCCCTTCACAGTTGTCCTGTCGTCAGGCGGGATCCAACACCCGCGGATCTCGCTGATCCTTTGTGCGCCGTGATCGATATTGGCGGCAGTCACGATCCGGCGCTCGCGAACTTCGACCATCACCACTTTGCCCGTGATCATGCGCCCACCTGCGCGCTCAGTTTGGTGCTCGATCACTTGGGTCTCTACCAAGACGCGCTCAAGTTTTGCGATTGGCTCGAAACCGCCGAGTGGTTTGATTCACGCGGGCCCAACAAAACCGGCGAGTGGCTCGGCGTGCCTAGGCGCGCGATCTCGCGGCTCAACTCACCAATCGATGTCACGCTGATCCGGCGCTTTGCGCAGGCGTCACGTATTGAGCCACACGAGACGCTCTATGGCTTCCTGAAAATGGTGGGCGACGATCTTCTCGCGTTTCTGCGTGACGCACGTGCGCAGATTGATTTTGTGGCAAAACACGCGCAGCGCTGGTCGCTGCAAACGGACAGCGGCGTGATTGAAGCCCTGTTTTTGCCGCGTGTCGAAGGCTCCGAGGCTGAGCCGAGCAGCATGCTTGCGAGCTACATTCGGGGCGAAAATTTGGAGAGCGTGATCGCCGTGACGGTCTATCCAGACCGCAGAGGCTCAGGTTTTGGAATTGGACGCTACGAGGATCATCCGCGCCTCGACTTCTCTCGCGTTGAAGGCGAGCCTGACGTGCACTTTGCGCACAAGAGCGGCTTCATGTGTAAGACGACCGCTAGTGATCCTGAACGGCTGAAAGCGCTCATTTCGCTTGCTTGGCGCTAGGGGGAGTCCGCTCAATGACTCGGCGCAAGCGCCAGATTCAGCTCGTCCAATTGCTCGAAGGTTTCGCACATGCCGCCCGTGCTGCCGGATGCGATGGCCGCATCGAGCGCTTCTTTTGATGGGTAGCGCTCGCGCACCATCACGCGGGTTTGGCCGTTTTGTTCTTCGAAGGTTGCCGTTAAGCGTGCTGCGCGCTTCGCCCAAGACTAAGCTCAGTCCATGTTCGAGGGCGGCTGTACTTGTCGTGAAATTCGCTATCGGTTGAACGCTGTACCGATGTTCAACCACTGTTGTCATTGCCGGTGGTGCCAACGCGAAACGGGCTCCGCCTTCGTGCTCAACGCGCTCATTGAGTCGAGTGCCACCCAGTTGCTCGCGGGTGTGCCGGAGCGAGTGCATACGCCATCAAACAGCGGCAAAGGCCAAGCGATCATGCGTTGTCCAACGTGCCGCGTGGCAATCTGGAGTCACTACGCTGGTGCCGGTGAGCGTTTCGCCTTTGTGCGCATCGGAACCTTGGATGATCCGGATCGTTTTCCGCCTGACATTCATATCTTCACGCAATCGAAGCAGCCTTGGGTGGTGTTGCCTCAAGGTGTACCGGCGATGCCCGAGTACTACGATCGTCAAGTGTATTGGCCTGCGGCGAGTCTCGCACGGCGTCAGCGTGTGCTCGCCTAAACGCGTTCTCCGCGCGACAAAGCATCACGAACGCGTTCGAATACCCGCGCATCTTCTGCGCGCTTCTCTTCGCTGCGAGAACGCAAAGCCATGAGCGAGGGCATGGCACGTCCCACTGGTGCGAGCGCTGCTTCGTGCCGCGCCAGATACGCCCAATAGAGCGGCGTCATCGGACACGTAGTCTTGGGGTTGAACGCGCAGTTTTTGCAGTAATCAGACATGCGATCGATATAAGCGGCGCCAGACACATAGGGCTTGGTCGTGAGCAAATCGCCGAATGCGAAGGTCCCCATGCCGAGCACGTTTGGCTCTACGACCCAGTCGTACGCATCGATGTAGGCTTCCCAGAACCAATTGCTGAGCTCGCGCGGGCTCGCGTCGATCAGCTGCGCAATATTGCTCAGCACCATGAGGCGGGTGATGTGATGCGTGAACCCATCACGCCAAACATCGCGCACCACACTGTCGAGACAATGCAGGCCGGACGGTGCGTCCCAAAACGCGCGCGGTAGCGGCGTGCCCGTGCGCTCCACGAGCGGCGATCCGTCAGGGTGAACACGAAACCCATCTGTTACTTCATGCACGTGGTGCACGTATTCACGCCAGCCCAGGATCTGACGAATGAAGCCTTCTTGGCTCGCGAGTGGAAGGGGCAGCTGCGCCGCCGCCTCCACCACGTCTTTCGGCAGCAGCCGATGCAAATTGATGAGCGGCGAGAGCACGGTATGAAACAAGTGCGGCTCGTGTTCGCTCATGGCGTCCTCGAACGGACCAAAGAGCGGCAGACACTCCGACTGCACCCAAGCCCAATAGCGATCGATGTCGCTGCGGCTCACAGGGAGCGCGTCGAGCTGCAGATCGCCGTAGTGATGCGCATAGTGCCGTTCGATCAAGGCGCCAACCTCGCGAGTGACTTCATCTGGTGTGAAGCGCAGCCGTGTGGGCGCTTTGGGATCGCCGCGCCACGCTTTTCTGTTGTCTGCGTCATGGCTCCATTTGCCGCCCAGCGGCTTGCCGTCTTCCATGAGCAGACCCGTCTTTTTCCGCATGTGCCGATAGAAGCGGTCCATGCGAAACGGCGTAGCCGACTGAGTTGCGCAGAAATCTTCTGGCGTGCTGAGCCATCCTTCGTGCGCAAGGGGGGTGAGACCCGGGAGCGCAGCCAAATCCTCACGCAGCTCGCGTTCGGCAGGCCGCATCACGTGGAGTGTTCCAACTTCTTGCAACACCGGGCGCAACGCTTCGGCGTACGGACCGTCGTGAATCACGAAGCGCACTGCTACGCCGCGGTTTGCCTGCTCGATCGCAAAGTGCCGCTGGTTCGCGAGCACAGTGAGCAGTTTTTGTTTGTGATACTTGCGCCGTGCGGCTTTCCACGGGCTCTCGACGAGCACAATGCCAATGTCGCGCGCGGGCTGACGCAACAGTGGTCCCATGCGGTCGCTCAGTTGGTCATACGGAACATAAAGCCAGCGGCGACCACTCGGGTCGTGCTTCTGCAACCGTTGAAAAAAGTGGTTCAAGCGGAGCTCAGTCGTTCAACGCGCGTGGCGGGAGGCTTTGCAGATACGTCCATAGCGCTCGTCGTTCGACGTCCTGCATCGCTTTCGCCGCAGGAAGGATCACGATCATGGGTTCGCGCAAGGTCTTTCCGCTTTTTGTGACGCCGGTGGTGATCGCTTTGTCGAAGTCTTCGTAGCTCCAACCCGCGAGACCGGTGGCGTGAGGCGTGAGATTCGATGCGGGTGGCCAGCTTGGCGGACCAAACGGCATAGGGCCGCCAGCGAAGTTCGCGCGATGACACGAAGAGCAGATCGCAGCGAGGTGCTCTCCAAAAGCTGGTGTGTCGCCCGCCGCTGGTGGCACGCTTGCGTGCGCACGCATGTGGTCTGGTAGCGCTTCTGCAGAAACCGGGAGCTTGCCCGTAGCGACCAGCACGATGCCCAGGGC
>JBIKMD010000200.1:0-6789 GCA_044359465.1 Myxococcota bacterium | reverse complement strand
GCTTCCTGCAGTCGCGCTCAGTTCGAATGCAGGGAGTGCATCGACTGCTAATGAATCCACGTTGAAGATCTCGGGCGCCGCAGACACGCCAACGTTGCCCGCTGCGTCCGCTGCCTCCGCCACAATGGTATTCGCACCTTGGGCGAGGGAGGTGGATTCCACAACCGTGTCATTGACGCCCGCGGCAAAAACAGGATGCGAGCCGCACAGTGTGCCAGCGTTCAAACACGGCGCATCGCCCTGCAAACGAGCACATCCGCAGCCGCCGAGCAGATCATTGTTGTCACTCACGTCTACCTGCACGGACACCGGCAAAACGGCAGACGTACAACTTCCCGTTGGGCACACGTAGGGATCATCGGTCGCTTGCCCGACCACCACCACAGGGAGCGTCACATCGACAAAAACATTGGTCGTGAACGAACGCGCGTTGCCGCTCGAGAGTGCGACGTTCAGCGTGAGTGTGTGGAGCCCCTCTTGAAGTCCTCCAATTCCGGTGAAGCTAATCGTGTTGGCGTTGAAGCTCGGAGTCGCGTTCAGCGTTTGCAGATTCGATTGTAGCGTCGCGCTGGATAGCACATTGGTCGCGCCGCTCATGGTGAAGACGAGCGCGCCCGGATCCAAAAGACCCGCTACAGCCGTGTTACCTTCATCATCGTATGCACTGGCGGCCGCGCGCCACACACGTTTGCCAAGCACAACAACACCCGTGCGATCGTTCTCTGCAATGTTGCGCGTTGAAGACAACGACACAAAGGTGGGCACATCACGCGAATCGACGAGCACTGAAAAACTGCGCGCCGCGGGTTGCTGGAGCGGCGAGACAACGCGCCGGCCTGTTCCTGGTTCGAGCACTTCGACCGCGAGGCCGTACGGCGTCACCAGCGCATCGACCAGCGAGACGTTCGTAAACAGAACGTTGCTGATACCGCTAACGGGCTGCGAGCTCGTACCAGAAGCGAGCACCTTGCCGGGCACCCCCGAACAGGCGGGCGCACTGTTCAAGAGAGGGTCGCTTGCGGTTGAACAAAGACTCACCGCCGCGCCGCCTGCAACGTTGCGAACCGTCACGGTAAAGCTGACTTGGATGCCAGCGGTCATCGCATTTTGGTCGTTCACACTATTGAGCTGCGTCACCGGCAACGAGCCGCCAGGATTGTCGACGAACTGAATCGAACCGTTGGCAGAAAAGCTGACGCTCGGGACCGAAGGATTCACGACTGTAGAGCAAGTCGCCGAGGTACCAATGTTTTCCGCCGCATCCGCACCGCTCGTGACGAACGAAACAGAAAAAACGGACGGAGGCGCTGGCACAGCAAAGGCTAGGCGCGGCGTGGAACCATTACTCGCAACGGAAGAGCTCACAGTCGTGGTCCCCGACGGCTGCGTCACGCGAGTTGTCACTGTGGCACCGTTCGCAAGACCACTCGTGGCGACGTTCGCGCTCCACTCGATGGCATCGAAGCTCGGCAGATCAAATGGATTGTTCAGATCGATCGACGCCGGGCAGGCGCCACTCGCCAGCGTCACGGTGGGTGGCACAAGGTCGAGCAAGACGCTGCGCGACACAGTCAACGTCCCAAAGCCGAAAGCGTCGTCAACGGAGGCCGCGAGCGTGATGGTTGCACCAGCAGGACGCGCATCACTCGCTAGCAGCGTGACATCGCGAAAGTGCGCAACGCCCGTGAGAACCTGCGCCGTGCCAACGATCACGGCATCTACCCGAAGTGTGACTAGCGTGCCGTCAGGCTGATCGGTCGCAACGTCAACATCATGCTGATAACCCGCACTCGCGAGCGAATCGATCGCAAGCGCATTGAAGTACGCGCCACTTGGCGCAACCAGGCTAACACCTGCGGAATCTACGAACGAAATGGTTGGCGCTGCGCTGCGATACGAGAAGGGCACGCGCTGCGAGAAGAAGGTCTTGGCGCCCGCAGTGCAGGTCACGTGGTACACGTGCGTGCCATCACTCAGGCTCGCGTGCGTGCCGCTAAAGGTCGCCGTAGCGACAGAGAATGTCGACACGGCCGCGTCGACCCCGTCAAGCGTAAGCGTGCAGGTCTTGGCGGTGCCCACCAGCGACGCATCCGTCGCGATCGCAACAGCATAAGCGAGCGTATTGGTCTGCGAGCGCGCAGATGGGGAGACAATCTTCACCGAGGCATCATTGGCAGTTGGCAACTCGACGCGCACATTCAGCCGCGTCGTAGCCGTCGCACCCGTGACGGCTTCGGTCATGGTCAACCAGAGTGAAACGTCCTCATTGGCCCACAGGGAAAAATCGATATCAGACAGAGACAATGTGCCGGTGTCTTCAACTGTGCGCACTAGCGAGAGCACCGTACCGCTGGGGGCACTTGCTGCAAGGTCCGTGATCGACAGCGCGATCAAGGTTTGCCCGGGCGCGGCAGAAATCTGAGCGGCCGCCCGCACGTCGAAACCATCCGTCAGATCACCGCCCAAGTCCGTGGGCCCGAGCTGCAGCACCATCGGCGGCGCAGGCAACGCACCTGACGCGCCCGAAATGCCGGTGAAGGCAATCGTTGGCATGCCTGTCACACGAAAGACGGAGAGCGGCAGCGTCGACGTATTCTTTTTCGCGCCCGCACGGTCATCCACTTCAACAGACAACGCGTTCGCGCCCATCGCGAGCGCAGCGGGCATACCAAACGCAAACATCAGCGGGTCACCCGCGACACTCGCTGCTGTGATGGTTTCGGTCTGCACCACGGCACCATCTACGAGCAAACGAATCTCTCGGTCCTGAAGCTCGGTTTGCAGCGACACACTGACGTTTACGGATGCCGCAGCAATGACGTCACCCTCACGCGGCGACAACTCTGCGAGGAAGGGCGGCGTTCCATCAATCTCGAAGGTGATCAATTGCGACTGAATCACACGGCCATCGAGCAAGGTTGCAGCGGCGAATCCGTCTTCAATGAGCCCGTCTTCGAGCGAGACCCGCAAGGGCTGCGGCGAGGTCGTAAAGGTGAAGAACTGCGGCGCCTGACCAGGCAGTGCGAGTGCACCGGCAAGCCCACTTGGGCTAGGAACGCCGCTCAAATCGAGCTCAAAATCGACTTGCATTCCCGGCGCAGGGTCCGCGTCGTCCACCAAGGTGAGCAACGTAGGGAGGCCAGCAGGTTTGGTGATCACCAAGGTAGGAATTGCCGTATTTGCGGCGATGACGATGGTTTGCGTTTGCGTGTTGCCAAGCGCATCACGAATCGTCAGCTCGAGTGTGGCAAGGCCATCAGAAAGTGCCACGCCGCTCCATTCGAAGGTGGAACGGTCCGAAGTTTGATTGAAGCACTCGCTGTCATTCACCGCCTCGGTTTCGTACTGCGCGCTATTTCCGAGCTCATCCGTCACACGCAATGACTGGATGGCGCCGGCTTCCAAACCAATCGCCTGTCCACGTACCGTAATTTGAAAACCCGGGAGCGCTGGATCATCATCGACCACGTCGACAATCGCCCCGTCATCGGGCGTCACGGACACCAGCCTCGGCGCGTACGTGTCCACGTGAAAATTGTTCGGCAGTGCCCGGCCCGCTAGGTCTCCCTCGGTCACTGTTGCGGACACCACGAGATCCCCTTGCGGCAACGTGGTACCTGAGAACGTGCGTACGGCGCCTTGGGTCTCATCCATCAGGACCGTGGTCGTAGTCGTCGTGCAAGTGGTCGCATCAAATACCGAGCCGACGATCGTCAGCGCCACCGCAGCGTTCTCACATGAGGTCTTCACCTGCAGATCGCGCAGCGGTGTGAGCGTGCCACCAGGCGCATCAACGAGTGGGTCATAAAGAAACTTCGCATCTTCACCAGGCACGATCTCAACGATGCAGGCGCCGGTATCTACGGTGATCACTGCCGAACCTAGCGCTGCGCCGTTCTCGTTTTCGATGTGCAGCGTATTGGGGCCCTCGGCCAAATCTACGCCGGAGAGCACTGCGCGCCCGGTGGCGTCGAGCGTGAGCGCGTTTTTGCGTCTGTCCTTGAGGCCAAGGAATACCTGCGTTCCTGCAGCAAAACCCTCGCAGGAAATGGTCACATCGCTCTGCATCCCGGCGCGCAGGTTGTCCACATCATCGGTGACGCCGAGCAGCTCTCCATCACGCGGCGCGACGAACTCGCAAGGCGAACCCTCGTCCACAACGAAGACGTCAATTGCGATCTCCGTCGCGCCCGCGCGAGCCGTCAACGTTTGCGCACCAAGACCAAGCGTCACACTCGAGAACAACACGTCGCCCGAACCAGCTGCCGCGTTCAGCTCCACGCCGTTCGCTATAAGAGTGATGACGGTATCTGCCGGCGCCACAGTCGAGAGCTGCACATCGATCTGAATGCCATCCAAAGCCTCGCTCACGTCATCATCACGCGTGATGCGATCGCCACTGAGCGGCGCAATAAACAGGAGCGGGAAGTCATTGGGGGGATCAACAACAGGACCACACCCTTGGCATGCACTGAGAAACACCAGTAACGCGATCGAAAGCCTGGCCGCCAAAGTCATCACTGTCTAACCACCATTCCGCGTTGCTCTAGCGACGCCAAAAACGCTTCCACATCCGACCTTGCCTGCGCTTCATCCACTTCGAACTCAGCCACCACTGCGCGCACAATCGTCTCGATGCCTGTTTTTCCATCGCACAAATCGAAGACGAAGCTGCCAACCGCATTGAGGCTGTGAATCTTGGAATCTGCCGCCGTTATGATGAACGCTTCCCCGCCGATAGTGCGGTGGTCGATCTGCGGCGATTTGTCATAGGGCGAATCATGGGAGGGCATCAGACGGAAAGTATGCCTGGCCGCCGCAAAGCGCTCAAGCACGACATACGCCCTATGGAATTCGTGACGCAGCGCGCACCTGGAAACGCTGGCGGCCGATACTGTGCGCACTTATGGGAAATATTCGCGCTGCACTCGCCCCGCTCCTCGCTGACGCCCGTCTCGATCTGAGCGAAGCCAAAACGCTCACAGGTCGGATTCCAGGCACCCCGGCAGCAGAAGCCACCGCGGATCTGGTTGCCATCGCCAAACAATACGCCGGGGTCATCTCAGAAGATGCGTGGGGGGAGCTCGAAACGGCCGCGCGCACCTTAGGTGTGACTTTGCCGGCAAAACCCCGCGTGGACGTCCTCAGCCAGCCTGAGCTCGCAGGTGTCGCAGCAGGCAGGGAAACGCTCTCGCTCGCCAATCGGAAGGCACCAGGCGTGCCCTTTGTACAAACCGCGCTGATGGTGCTCGCGAACAAGACCGGTAATGCCGCGTTTGCGCTACCGAAATTTGGCGCGGACGGTGACTTTGGAAGCGAAACGACGGCCGCCGTCAAAGCGTTCCAATTCAAAAACAGACTCCCGCAAACTGGCACCGTCGACCAAACGACCTTGCGCGCACTGAAAGCCGCGCTCATCGCACCGCCCCCCGCAACTGGCGCACCCAAGAACCTCCGTTTTGCAGACCCCGTGTTTGCGCAGATTGCCGCCGGTGCTGCCTCCTTTGCCAAAGGCGCCCGCGGTGAATCGGTCAAAACCATTCAACAAGTCCTCAGTGATTTGGCCTACCCACTGCCTTCAGGCGTCGACGGCGCCTTTGGTAACGAAACGCTTTTCGCCATTAAGCAGTTCCAAACCGACCGCGGACTTCCGGTCACAGGCAGAATCGACCAAGCTACCCTCCGCAAACTCGACGAGATCGCGCCAGCCAAAGACGCGCAGGCCGTGACCTACCCAGAGTACGATCAACTCTTCAAAAACGGCGTGATGATGGCGGTTCTTGGCATTGGTTATGATGAAACCGGCGCCGATTTGTACGAAATTCAGGCCGTCAAATCGAAGTTCTTCCAACGCGGCTTTCGCGAGATCACGCCAGGCACCATGACCGACGCGCAGATCACAGAGCTCGGCTTAGACCCAGCAACCATCGATCGCCAAGGCACCTACTTCGTCAAAAAATTCCAGTTCAAAGGGCGTGATGTGGTGAGCGCCGTCAAGTACGTCGACCGCAACACCGTGAACCCACGCGAGCGCTACATCGAGGCGATGAAGACGTCCGGCCTCGTCATGTACGGCGGCCATGCCCGCTACGGCTCGGGCCCAGACTTTGATGACATCAATTCTCCCGCTGGGAACGTCGTCCTTGGCGCTAACGCCGCGGGCCACAGAAACGGCTCGCTCGTCGAAGCTTACGACGCACACATGCGAAGCGTGATCGCCGGCGCACCCAACGTGCTCGAAAAAGAAAAGCTCACTGACAATTACCAACTCATGTTCTTCTCGGGCTGCAGCACGCACAACTACCTAGATGAGCTGCGTGCACTGCCAAAAAACAAAACAGGATCAAACCTCGACACCTTCACTTCGAAAGAGATCCTGTATTGGAACCACATGGCGGACAACACCTTCGCCATGCTCGACGGAGTCATGAGCGGCAAGAGCACGCAGGCGATTCAAGCGCAGCTCCAAGAAATCAACGATGGCGTGGGCTTCATCGCCGATGGCACCGGCGGTAACACGTACAAACCATGATGTCCTCCGTCCGAATCTTAGGCGACCGCCACGCAAGCACCGGCGCAAGAATGAGCGCGCTGCGTGAGCTGCAAAAGGAGGCGGGGGCGGACCGAAAAACGACGGATGCGATTGCGGAGTGCTTGCTCACGGCGCCCGAAGATCTGCGAACCCCTTTGCTTCGGGCGCTGCAAAAACGCGGCGCAAAGGTCACCTACGAGCGTGCGTTGCAAGACGACGCGCCTGAGTTTGCAGTCAAGGTGCTACGGGCCATTGGC
>JBIKMD010000199.1:0-6810 GCA_044359465.1 Myxococcota bacterium | reverse complement strand
CCGATCCGGCAATGCGTTGAGGCGCACGCCGGGGCGGGTGGGCCTCGCGTATCATGGTGCAATCGGGGGGAGGTGGGCGCCGAAATCAGCGTAATTGAGAGACAATCTCCGGACACGCTCTAGCTAGTAGCCGCTAGTCGGCTTTTTTTGCGCGGTAGCTGAGCGCTTCGATCTCTGAGAGCGACACGTAAGCGTTGAAAAACTCTTTGCCAACGAGCTGCTGAAGGATGACGGCTTTGGTGCTCACCTCCCCCACCACCCCTTCGAGCTCTTTGCCTGAACGCAAGTGCAGTGAGGCGCGTTTGCCAGCAAGCTTCGCCAAATTCTCTTGCAGTCCGAGTGTGGCGCTGAGGGCCGGGAGCGCTTCGGGCGCCTGAGGCGCGTTATTCGCGGCATAAAGCGCAGTTCCTAAAGACAAGCAGCAAGCAAACACGACCAATGAACGCATGTGGGTAGCTCCTAGCTGAAAACATAGGGCTACTTGTAGGTGTTGTCTGCTTTTGCTACCGCCGCCGGCCTATGCCGCAGCCAACACACGATATCCTAGAAACGATTCCCCTCCTTTCGACCGACAGCAAGAGCGAGCTGCAGTGCCATGTAGTGGCAGACGTAGAGCTCAATGGTGTTCGTTTTGTCTTGCTCACGCCAAAACACGCTTGGGTGACCGTCGTTCGCGATGACGAAGATGGCATTGTCGAGCTCGACGCCTCTGAAATTGGCGAGCTCGAAGGCCTGTTCAATGCAGCGCTCGAGCAACACGGCCTCAAGCTACAAGTCGAATCGGATGAGATTCTGCTCGTCGGCGACCTGAAAGAAGAGTTCACCGAGCTCTGCGACACCATTGGCATCACCGAAGATGACGATGAAGACGCTTACATCATCCTCTCGGACGTCGAGCACAAAGACGCCACCTATCTGCTGTTGTCGCCAGAGCTTCCGGCCATGTTCGCTGCGAAGGTCAAAGACGGCAAAGGGCACCCACTCTCTGAAGCCGAGCTCGAAAAAGTCGAAGCCAAGCTAGAAGAGGCCCTCACCGAGCGCGTCAACTGATGCTCACCCCTGAGTTTCAGCCGTACGTCCCTGCGACTGAATCACCCAGGGAGCTCACTGTTCGCGCGCTGATCACGGGCGCGGTGCTCGGCGTAATTTTCGCGGCCTCGAGCGTGTATCTGGCGCTCAAGCTTGGCCTCACCGTTTCTGCAAGCATTCCAGTTGCAGTGTTGTCGATCACCATTCTGCGAAAGCTTGGTCGCCCGACGATCTTGGAAAACAACATCGTGCAGACCACCGGGTCGGCAGGTGAGTCGATCGCGGCCGGTGTGGCGTTCACGCTTCCTGCGCTGCTTCTGCTCGGGCAAGATCTAGAGCTGCTTCGCGTGTTGCTGGTCGCGTTGTTTGGCGGCCTACTCGGCGTGCTCATGATGATTCCCCTGCGCCATGGGCTCATCGTCAAAGAGCATGGGAAGCTCACCTACCCCGAGGGTACCGCCTGCGCGGAGGTTCTGATCGCCGGCGAAAAAGGCGGCAGCGACGCCAAGCTCGTGTTCGCGGGGTTCTTCCTTGGCCTCGGGTACGGCGTGCTCAACCTCGTCGCCAAACTCTGGAAGGAGACCGCATCGTTCTCCATGGACCTCTTTGGCCGCTTCAAGGGCGCACTCTTTGCGATTGAAGTGTCACCTGCCATGCTCGGCGTTGGTTACATCATTGGCGTGCGCACAGCGGCGAACATGATGGCCGGCGGCGTGCTGTCGTTCATGATTTTGATCCCGCTGATTCACTTGTTTGGTGATGGGTTGCTCCAGCCCATGTTTCCGGCCGCAAAGCTCATTAAAGACATGAGTCCGTCAGATATTCGCAACGCATATGTGCTGTACATTGGCGCTGGTGCGGTGGCGACAGGTGGCATCATCAGCTTGCTGCGGTCGCTGCCGACCATCGTAGGAGCGTTCAAACGCGGCCTCGCTGGGATCTCGGCGAAGACGCAAAGCGTCGCACGCACAGAGCGCGACCTCCCAATGAAGGTCGTGCTCGGCGGCACCGCTGCGCTGCTCATTGGGCTCGTCGCAGCACCCATGCTCGGCATCAATCTTTTGTCTGGCGTGCTGATCATTTTGTTCGGCTTCTTCTTTACGACTGTGTCGAGCCGCATCACCGGCGAGATCGGATCATCCTCGAATCCGATCAGCGGCATGACCGTGGCAACCTTGCTCATCACCTGCCTGTTGTTCTTGCTCATGGGTTGGACCGGCGTGGGCTACCGCGCGATGGCGCTCACCATGGCCGCGGTCGTTTGTGTGGCGGCCTCCAACGGTGGTGCTACGTCGCAGGATCTCAAGACGGGTTATCTCGTGGGCGCCACGCCGCGCTCGCAGCAGTTGTCTTTGTTTGTGGGTGTGGTCACGAGTGCGATCGTCATCGGTTGGACGATGCTCAGCATCAACCGTGTCTACACGACCTATCCGCCCGTCAACCACGGCGCTTACCGTGCGCAGGTACAAGACAACACCCAAACACTCGATGGCGCGACCTATCACATTGCCAACGTCATGGAGCCCACCACCTACGATGGCGGCACGGTGCCCACGGGGCGCTACCTTGCGACGCGCGACGGTGAGCTCAAGTTCCTCATCGATCCAGGCATTGGCGGCACGGACACCGAGCGTGATGGCAAGATACATCCCAAGCTCGATGCCCCCAAAGCGCGTTTGTTCTCGCTGATCGTGGACGGTATTCTCACGCAGAAGTTACCCTGGGGCCTCGTGCTCGTGGGCGTTTTGCTCGCGCTGATGATGGAGCTGGTGGGTGTGTCCGCGCTGCCTTTTGCCGTCGGCGTGTATCTCCCCATCTCGACCTCAGCGCCCATCTTCGTGGGTGGGGTCTTGCGTCACTTCGTAGACAAGCAGCGCGGAGAGAAAGACTCCGGCGATGCGTCACCCGGCATGCTCATGGCCTCGGGTTTGATCGCAGGCGGCGCCATTGCAGGTTTATTGCAAACACTGCTGCTCGGCATTGGTAAAGACAAGCTGTTCGATTTTTCGCACATAATAACACTGTCGACCGAGAGTGATCTTCTAGCGCTAGTCGCATTCGTACCAATGTCAGCCGCGCTCTACTTCGTAGGTAAAAAGCGCTAGCCAAGGAAAAGCCATGCACTCGCGCATTGCGCTCGTAGTCGCGCTCCTGTTCGCCATGGCATGCAAACCAGCACCGCAAACGCCGAGCACACCCTCGGCCGATTGGCTGCTCACCCCAGATGAGCGTGTCATCACGCAAGACTCACTAGATCTTTTGTTCACGGTCACCGCACGCGACTGTACGAACCCAGTGCTCGTCCTGAACGCCAGTGAAGCTAGCGCGTCTCTTGAAAGCACGTGGCAACTGTCGCCGCTCGATGACGACAGGTTTAGCGCCACGCTCACAAGTGACCTGAGCAGTTTTGCACCGCAACCGGCGACCTGCCTGCTCGACCGCGACATGACACTGACGGCCAAGGTACAATGCGATGATGGCAGCGTGCGCCCGCTAGAAGGCTCAAAGCTGCTCCGGGCGCGCTATGGACTCACTGCCTCACCGTTGGCTTCGCCTGTCGTCAGCAGGCGTTTCATGACCCGCTCGCACTCGGACACTTCAGCGATTCGTTTTGTCTTCGACGGAAACAAGATCACCACGAACGATGGGTCGCTCAGCCTTGTGAACGCCGTTCCGCAAACCGGTGCAGCCATCGTGGTGCATGGGGACTTGCGCAGCTATCTACCGATCAACTGCAACGGCCTCTGCCAACCGAAAACGTTTTCCCCCGTGGGCGCGGCCTCCATTGTAGCGCCAGGGCAACTCATTCTCGCTCCAGCACGCGACCAAAAAGGTCAGCTCGATGCGCGCAAGGATGTGCCCAGGCTTCTCGTTCCTGGTGACGTAGTCGATCTGGCCTTCGAAGCAGGTGTGCTGTGGGCGCTGTCGACTGCGGCAGGAAAAGTCATCGTGTCGAGCCTCACCGAAGAAGCGAGCCTCTCGACGACCGCGCCCGTGCCCATGAGCTCGCGGCTGATCGAAGACGCATCAGGTAATTATAGCCGTGCGTTTCAGTTTCACTTCAGCCGCACGGGTACGCTCGTCGCGTTGGTTGGCCGCTCGGCAGCGGGAGACGACGTGATCATGTGGGATGTGGGCACGAGCCTTCCACTCGACGAGACGATTGGAGGCAATTCACCGCCGTGTCCCGGGCCTCCTGCGCCTCTGCCCTATCCCACCCCAGGCAGCTCAGGAGGAGGAGGTAGTCCTAGTAGCGGAGGAGGATCAACCTTTACGCTCAGCCAGGGTGATACGGCCGGAACCATTTCCGGCGGTCCCAAACGCAGCGGCTGCATCAAGGCGCTCGAACATCCGTCTGTTGCCGGGTTGAGATCAGAGCAAGCAGCGACGATCTTGGCTGACCAGGCGCAACTCGTTGGCCAGCTCGACGATGCCATGTTGATCGCTTACCCAACGTCGCCGCCAGGAAACGTGCTGCTGCATCAAGATAAGAACAGCAAGCAGCGCTTGCTTCAACTGTCGCTAGACCCGGCGAGGCCAGCGATCGCTTTTCTCACGCACGTCACCGTGTCGCCGGACGGAAAACAAATCGTCGCAACAACTAACCATGGCTACGCGCACTATGGAGCAGATGGATCGCGTCTACGCGGTATTCCCGCGTTGCCGTATGCTTGTGGCCGCATCCGGTCGGCGCAGTTCGAGCCGAATGGCGCCATCACGCTAGAAACAGACGGCTCGCTGCTGAGCATCAGCCCGAGGTAGCGAGGCTCACCTAAACGAGCAGCGCTACCAGCGCACGAGGAAGTGGCACTCATCGGAAGTGCCACCACCTTTGACAATAGCGCACGAACAGCTTTTGCCGCCGCTCACCTCGGCGAGTCCGAGCAGCAAGCCACTGACGAAGTGCCAAACAGCAGGCGAATTGCCAGCCAAACCGGTCATCGAAATGGTCGCTTCGCCGGTATCGATCGTTAGCACCTTGCCCACGCCCCACCCTTTAGTAATGAGCGACCAGATCGTAGGAAACGAGCGCATGCTCCTCTGAGGAGAGAGAACACGAACGAAGATTTTGTAGGCCCCCTTGAGCGCCAAGACAGCCGCTCTTCGACCCGACTGCTGCATCGTGTGGGCGTCATTGGCGAAGAGCACAAAGGCGTAGTCGTAGATCTCTTTGCTGGTCGGCATCGCAACCCACTCAGAAAACGTAGGAGGCGTTTTTAGGACCCGCTGAGCGTCATCACTCAAGCCCATGACACCCGCCGCAAAACGGGAATCGCCGGCAAGCTCTTTGAATGCGGCAACCGCGTAGTTGAGCGTTGCGCCTTTGACCAGAATCTCCGTCATAACGCACAGAGTCACTGCAAACGGTGCCGAGTTCAAGTTGGAGTGCATTGATTTGGAATGCAGTGCCGCAAGCAAGCGAGCACACGCGAAAGAGTGGCGCCCTAAGCCCGGCCGGCCAGCTGGCCACACGCCGCGCCCACGTCAGATCCCCCGCTGTAGCGGCGGTGTGTCGGCACACTTGCTTCATGAAGCACTTCACGAAACGCCGCTTCGCGCACGGATCGCTCAAAGGGATCATTGGTTTCTGCGATCGCGTTGTACGCAATGATGCTGATGCGAGGCCGAACTCCCGTGCGCGCGTGAAAGGCCTTGACCCGCTCAGTCAACGCGCGGGCGTCAGCCACGGAGTCATTCACGTCTTGGAGCAAAGTCACAGCCCACATGGGTGAGAGCTGCGTGATGTTCGCATGCTCGATGCACGCTTCAATCACGTCATCGAGCGCATGCGCAGTGTCGATTGGCATGATGCGTTGACGCACCGAACGATCGGCGCTGCCAATGGAGAGGCCGAGTCGCACTTTGGGAAAGGTGCGCGCGAGCCTAAGGATGCCTTGCGCCTGCCCAGACGTACACACGGTGATGTTGCGCCCATCGATTCCGAGGCCGCAGGGATGGGTAAGAACGGCAATCGCAGAGAGCACGCGGTCGAGATTAGCGAGCGGCTCGCCCATGCCTTGAAACACGACGCCATGCACCCGCGCCCCAGGCGGAAGCGATCTCCGGACGATGCGAACCTGTTCGAGAATCTCCCACGGCTCGAGGTTACGCAGCAGCCCAAGTTTGCCGGTCGCGCAGAACGCACAAGCAATGGCGCACCCAATTTGCGAGCTGACGCAGGCTGTAAAGCGCCCCTCCTTTTCGAGCGGAATGCGCACCGTTTCAATCACACGCTCATCGTGGGTTCGCAGACCAAATTTAATGAAGGGGTCGAGCGAGCTCTTTATTTCTTGCTCGATACGCAGCGTGGGCACGTGGCCCATTTGCAGCAGCGCTTCACGGGTGCCGCGGCGAATGCCGGAGCGCGGCTCGAAGGGATCTTCATCGCGGTGTACGCACGCCGTGATCTTGCGTGTGTCTTCGAGAAGCGAGCCTGGGATCAGCGTTTGAAGCTGCTCTGGCGTAATGGCTTGGAGGGCGACAGGCACGGGCGCCGCATACGTTTTTGGAGCAAGAACGTCTATCGTTTTCGAGCCGTTTCGCGGTCGAGGGTCGGTTCTCTGCGCCGGGCGAATCAGCAAGCGCTAAGCACTCAAAGACGGCTTCGCAGTGGTCTAGCCCAGAGCAACTCCTCACGTCGTTTGGCCGATACCGCAAAGGTGGTGGGTTCCGTTACACGAGGTATGAGCTACGCGCAGATTCGCGCGCTGCAGGACGTGGAGCGCAAAGCCCAGCCAACCGCCCCCTCGCCGTCGCCCCCCCTCCAGCCAGCGCCCTCCC
>JBIKMD010000198.1:0-6848 GCA_044359465.1 Myxococcota bacterium | reverse complement strand
GGAAAACGACAACAGCTGCCGTGTCGTCGCGCGCGCCGCCTCACTGGAGGCATCGAGCTCATCGAGCAACGCCGCTCGCTCAGTGTCGGTGTGCGCATGACGCAAGGACTCGAGCGAGGCAGACATGACGGTCAGAATGTTGTTGAAGTCGTGCGCAACACCACCTGCAAGTGTGCCGAGTAATTCCAGTCGCTGCTTGGCGCGGCGTTCGTCGCGCTCGGCTTTCCGCAGCGAACGCGCTGCAGCGGCAGTCTGGGAGGCACTCACTAGTCGGCGAAGCAGATGCCGAAACACATAACCAAGCGAGGCTGCGCCGCTCCATGTCGTCACACACACCCGGGCCCAGCCAGCAAGACCGTCCGCCAGGAACGGCCATTGCACGCGCAAGACTCCATTCGAAATGAGCACACCGGTGCCAAACAGAACCACCATCAGAAGGATCAGTGGGACCACGAGCGCGTCCAGGAGGAAGACGGTGATCATGACCCAGGTAAGAAACATGGCGCCCGTACCCATGAGCGGTCCGAATTGTGTCAGCGCAGCCAAGCACGCCGGCAGAAACGTAGCAGCCACAATGACGCCGCCCACTTGCTGCGACTTGTTACGCGCCAGCCACAGAAGAACACTTCCGCCTATCCATAGCGCAAGCTCGACGACGAGCGCGCTCACGTTTTGGCCGCGGGCTGACGCACTGAGCAGTGCAAGCGACAACACACCCGTGCCAGTCAGGCTGGCGTAACGGCAGACGCGAAGCACGGAGCCTCGCAGCCTCACTAGTACGTCTCGAAGGTCTGCTTCCTCTTGCACTTGCTCATGTATGCAACACGAAGCCTCGTTAGGACAGCGAAAGCGCGTCAGTTTAGGTGTTTGTCGCAAGCAAAGGTCTGTGTCGGATTTTTTGACACTGTGTTCGAACAATTGACCCTTGGCCGCGTTTTTCAACGCTATTTCGCGGCAAATAGTGCCTGGCGCGAGCCATGCATAACCGGGTTTCATGAAAGAACAGCCCGGACCGATGCTCACGCGGATTGATGTAGCCTTTGCCGCAGAAAATTATTCAGAAGCGATGCGCCTAGCCACCGCGGCTGTTGGTCGTTGGCCCACGGACGCACGGTTTCACGCGGCGGCCTCGGCCATAGCGTCGGCCGAACAAGCGTTTGAGCGAGCGGTGACCCATGCCATCACGGCGAGCACCCTCGAACCCTGGCTGGTCAAACGTTGGCATGTCACCGCCACGGCGTTGCTGGCTGTGGGCCGCGCCCCGGATGCACGCCGCATCCTAGAGCGTTTGGTCGCTCTCCATCCAAGCGATGCGCGTGCTGCCGTAGCGCTTGCCGAGGTCAACCCTGGCGGCGAGGTGAGCACTGAGATCACCATGCTGTCCGACTGCATGCGTTCGTCGCCTCGCCTCAGTGTTTGTCTCATCGTGAAAAACGAGGCCGAGCGACTTCCGCGCTGCCTGCAGAGCCTCAACCACGCATTCGATGAGCTGATCGTGGTTGACACAGGCTCCACGGACGCCACTAAAACCATTGCTCTGAGCTTTGGCGCACAGGTGCTCTCATTCCCTTGGTGTGATGACTTTTCCGCTGCGCGCAATCACGCACTTGCAGCCGCCACAGGCGATTGGATCTTGAGCATCGACGCAGATGAGCATCTCGACAGCGAGTCGCTGCGTTCGCTGCGTAGCGCGATTTCACAGCAGCACGCCGGCGCAATGACCGTCCGCTTAGACGAGCTCCTCGACGATGGCGGGCACTATTTCGAACGCATGACGCGCCTGTTTCGCCGCCATCCACTCGTGCGCTTCGAGGGTCGTATTCACGAACAAATCACACCTTCACTCGCGCGCTGCGGCTTCACGAGCGCTGATGCCGAGGTCACTTTGACACATGATGGCTATCAAAGCGCCGTAGTGGAACAAAAGGACAAACTACGCCGCAATGAGCGCCTTCTGCGCATGGAAATCGAAAACGCCCCGAATGACGCCTACTGGTATTACCAGCTCGGCAAGAATCAGATGATGGATCGGAGCTACAGCGACGCCATCGCCAGCTTCGACGCGGCTATCGCGAGACTCTCGCAGGGCGCACCACCCGCTGCCTACGTGCTCGAACTTTACGCCTCCATGCTTCGACTTCTCGTGACATCGCGCGACTTTCCCCGCGCGATGGACATTGGCGCACAAGCGCTCGCTGCGTTTCCCTCTTCGCCTGACGTGAGTTTCTTCGCTGGGCAAGCGCTGCTCGCTTTGGGAGAAAGAGCCGACGCCAAATCGCTCTTCGAAATCACCGTTCGAAACGCAAAACTTTGCCGAGATCCTGCGCTTCCTCCCCTTGCCGAAGAAGTCGTCCGCTCACTCACCCGCGCGCCAGCCCCTGGGGCCGCTACGCTCCTACAGAACGACTTTACCGCCGTGACTCGAGCCAAACACGGCACGTTCATGTTCAATAAGAACGACGCTTTTATTGGTCGTTCGCTCGAGCTCTACGGCGAGTGGTGCGAGGCCGAGCTGGATTTGCTGCTGCCTTTGCTCAAACCGGGGATGTGGGCGCTCGACGTGGGCGCGAACATCGGAACCCACACAATCGCCATGGCAAAGGCCGTGGGCGAGAGAGGCCACGTTGTAGCGTTCGAGCCGCAAGCGTTCACCCATATGATGCTCTGCGGAAATGTAGCGCTCAACGCCTTGAACAACGTGACCGTGCTTCGCGCCGCCGTAGGCGACGACACGCGTCCAGTGGAAGTGCCGCGCCTCGATCCGCGCGAGCAAAGGAACTTTGGCTCGGTCAAAGTGGGGAGCGGCGGAGATTTTGTCGAACAGATGCGCATCGACGACTTGGCTCTAGAACAGTGTCATCTGATCAAGATTGACGTCGAAGGCTTTGAGGCAGCCGTCCTTCGCGGTGCTGCAGACACCATTGCACGCACGCAGCCGCTGCTGTTCATAGAGAACAATACGCTCGAGCGCTCCCATGAGCTGCTCTCGTTAATCGAGCGCTTTGGTTACCGCGCGTATTGGCACATTGCCCCGTACTATCGCGAAAACAACTTCGCGCAGAACAGCGAGAACGTCTTTATCCGCTACCAACCCGAGGCGAACCTCGTGGCGGTCTCGAAGACTGTGGAAGTGGCAGGGCTCCTTCCCGTCTCAGGGCCGCACGATGACTGGCAAAACGCAATGCGACGCCTGCTGGCGCGCTCCCCTTCGAGTGATGCGAAGAATGTGAAGCATGTCTAAGGCGTGTGCGGTACGGTCATTGCACCGTGGCCGTTACGAGGGCCGAAGCAAAACGCTTTTTGGCTTCTTTTAGAAATGCAGCAGGCGCCGATTTGAACGCTTCATCTGGGGTGGCGTCACCGCCCTCGGTTTTCCCTTTGTCGTCTACGACGACTTTGCTGCGTCCGCGAAGCGCATACTTTTTCTCACCTTCGTGCATGAGGAGCTTGATGCTCGTAGGACTCACGTCTCCATGACACGCTGTCTCATAGGCAAAGAATGTTTCAAATCTGCCGTTATTGTCCAGATCCGTAGCGTCTAGGGTGCTTGGCAAATAGCGCGCTACCTGATCGAGCTCGCAGTCGAACACGCCATCTTGTGTTTTCCAAACTTGGCGCCATTCGCGTTTTTCATCGAATACGAAGTGGTACCCATAGATACCAACGCCGTTTTTGGCGGTCTCCACCACGACGAAGACCACGTTATCAACCGTGGTCTTGCCGGCGGACTCCTGGAAGCGAATGACATCGACAACGTCGCCCGGTCGCTTGAAGACCTTCGCAAGGTCTGGCGGGAGAGCGCTCAAATGCTGAGCGGGTGCAGCAATGAAAAGAAGAGCGAGCAGCATGCAGGGGATCTAGCGAAGAATGAGGGGCGTTTCCAACAAGCCCTAAGACGGTTTGGTTTGCTTGAGTACTTCGTTCACTTTGCGAGTAAGCACACCGAGACCTGCGGCTTTTGAAATGAACCCGGTGGCGCCTACGTCTGCCGCTCGTTCGGCAAGCACGTCATCATCGAGCGACGACACCAGAAACAACGGCACCTTCACGTTGCGTACGGTTCGCAGCATGAGCGCGATCTCGTCACCATTCAGCTCGGGCATCTGCACATCCACCAGCACCAAGTCTGGGCGCTCATCGAACGCGTGCAAACGGCGATCGAGCTCAGCCAGATTTTGGGCGGTGTTCACTTGGTAGCCCTCCGCACTCAGCACGGTGCGGAAGAGCTCGAGGATGACGGCATCATCATCGATCAGGAGAATCCGCTTTGGGTCCGCTGCTGCCACGATACTTTGAGGATAAGGCAGAGCGCGGCGCCCGGCAACAACGATTAAGCGGGCTCAACCTTGCGGCGCTTCTGCAAAAAGAAACTCTTGAGACGCTGCGCACTCTCTTCCTGAAACACACCTTCTCGCACAGTGCAGGTGTGGTTGAGCGGGCCGCCTTTGCCAATCCCATAGTGGGTATCCATGGCCCCAGCGCGCGGGTCACGCGTAGCGTAAACCACCGTGTCGACGCGTGCATTGACGATAGCCCCTGCGCACATTGGGCAAGGCTCCAAGGTCACGTAGAGGGTGCAGCCCATGAGGCGCCAGCGACCAAGTGAGCGGGCGGCCTCGCGGATGGCAAGAATCTCGGCGTGCGCGAGCGGATCACGATCGATCTCGCGGCGATTGAAGCCGGTCCCTACGACCAGCCCTTCATGCACGATGACTGCGCCAACCGGAACTTCGCCGAGCGCACTGGCCTGATCGGCGAGCGCCAACGCTTGCTGCATGTAGCGAAGATCGCTCTCGCTGACGGGACCCTGAGGTACGCTCTCGCTCAAACGACGGAGTCAGGTGCGGGAGCGGCGGGAACTTCACGCCGACGCGCGCGGAAAAACACCACGGCCTCGATCAAACCAAGGCTCACGTAAGCGGCAAACACCATGGCAAGCGCCACGCCTGGTTGATACAGACGCGACAACACAACGAATCCGCCGCCCACGCCGAGGAGCAGCATGGCCCCATTGCGCTTCGACTTCATCTTCTTGAAGGTGCGGTAGCGGACGTTCGAGACCATCAAGTACGAGATCACGAGCATGAGCGCGGCCCAGCTTGAAGCACCTGCCGCGCTGATGGGATTGCCGTTATTTGCGAGCATCACACTGACGAGCACACCTGCCGCCAGCGGAATTGGAAGCCCAAGGAAGTAGCCCGCAGAGCCCTCATTTCGGTGCGCCAAAACATTGAACCGCGCCAGACGAATGGCACCGCACGCGGCAAACACGAACGCCAAGAAGACGCCAAGGCTACCAAGATGCACGAGGCCATATTTGTAGGCGAGAATGCCGGGCGCCACGCCAAACGACACCACGTCGGCGAGCGAGTCGAGCTCCATGCCAAAGTCGCTTTGAGTCTTGGTGAGACGCGCCACCCGCCCATCAAGACCATCAAACAACAAGGCGAACACGATCAGTGTGGCCGCTTGTTTGATGACGGTGGACGTCGCTTCTACCCCGCTCATCAGAATGATGGCGTAGAAGCCACAGAAAATGCTCGACAGGGTGAACAAGTTCGGGAGCACGAACATCGTCTTTTTCAGATCGAAGCGCCGGCGCCGTCTCTTTTTTTCAATCATCGTTCTGCATTCTCCAAGCGGGTAACCTTAGCACACTGAGCAAAAATCGCCATCTTCCTGGCTCGGGCGATCAGGCCGCTTTTTTGGTGAGCCAGCGACTGGCCAAAATCAACCCGATCGGTGAGCTCATCGCGAAGATGCCGTAGATGAGCCACAGTGTGCTGGTGTTCTGCACGCCCACCTGCGGGCAAAAGCGCTCCAGCATGAACCCTGAATAGAGTCCGGTCGTCAATTTCGCTAGAAACCACGGCACGTTAGCAACACCCATGTATAACCCAACGCGGCCAGCGGGCGCCGTTTGGCCAACGTATTCGAGAAAACGCGACGACCACATGGCCTCACCAAACGAGAACACAATCATGTAGACAATGAGCGAGGTGAGGTTCGGACCAGGCACGAGCAAAAACGTCGCAAGCGCGCTCACCAGTGTGCCAACGATCATCATCTTCACCACGTTGACCCGGCCGGTGAGTGCCGCCACTAGCGGCGTAAAGATCAAAATAATCAGGGGATTCAGCCCTACGAGCCACTCAAAACGGGCGCCCACTTCAGGTGGGTAAGCGCGCGTGACGTACGCGGGCATGGTGAGCCACTGGTGAGCAAACAGCGTGCGAACGCCAAGCAAAATGAAGATAAAAAACACAAAACGCGCGTCGCGCAGCGGGTGATCTTTCCACTGCACTTTTTCTTTGGAAACAACGACAGTACCTTTGGCTGTTTCGTTTTGCGGATACAGAAACAGATGCACGAAGAGGTAGACGACGGTGATGGCGGTACACATCCAGAACACGCCGCGCAAACCGTAGGCCTCGCGAACGAGCGGGCTCGTGAATTGCTCAGCCAAGCTGCCGCCGTTCATGAGCGCATACAGCAAGGCAAACCCAATGGCGCTGGTGCGCGCGTCCGTGGCCTCTTTTGCGCCGGAGTAAGCCGAGGTCATCACGATGCCCGCGGAGAACGCCATAAACGTTAGCGCGATCAATGAGACCACGACGGGCAGCGGCATGCGCGGCGCAGCGAGGAGCAACCCGCGCCCAAAGAGCCCCACGCTAATCGCAATGGTCATGGCCTTGCGCACACCCATGCGGTCGACGAAGCCGCCAAAGAGGGCCATGAACAATGTGAGCATGCCTGACATGTACCCAACCGTCATACCGGCGTAGCGGTCAGGCAGCTGAACCTCACTCGTCATGTACAGCGTCAGCAAACCAAGGATTCCAAAGTAC
>JBIKMD010000197.1:0-6857 GCA_044359465.1 Myxococcota bacterium | reverse complement strand
GCCTTGGCGGCACCCTCATTCCGTTGGGTCAACTGGCCTCGCGGCTGGCCGAGGTTGACCCCAACAAGGAGATCATCGTGCATTGTAAGTCTGGGGCTCGTTCAGCCAGAGCAGTAGAGCTACTGCGCCAGGCGGGCTATCAGCGCGTGTACAATCTAAGCGGTGGCATTTTGGCGTGGGCGCAAACCATCGACCTCACGATGCCCCAGTATTGACGGCCGTCGTAAATGAAGACGCCAGTCCGTTAGTCGCGGCGTTTTTCGATGAAGCGGTACAGGCTAATGGCCGCATCGGCAGTGAGGGTTTCAAACGCCAAACCCACGTCAACGTCGTTCCCTGCTTCGCGCTGAGAGACCACGCGGGCGGTCGCTTCAATGGTCTCACTCGTGCCAGGAAGGGTAAAACGCAGGTGCAAACGCTCGCCAGCAAAGTGCGCCACGCGGCCATCACGGCTCAGCGCACGCAGCCCCGTGAGGCTGAGGTCACGCGCCCGCAGGGATTTGGACATATGCCAAGGCAATTCCACGCGGGCAAAGAGCGGCACGCGCGGAGAACCACGTTGGTCGTCTAGGTCGCTCACATCGATGTCGTAGGCGACTGCGTCATATTGAGGGAGATCGTGGTTCGTCATCGTGATTCTCCTTGTGCTAGGCCTCTACTGTAATGACGGAAAGCGCAACTGGCAAAAATCCGGACTGTGAAGACTGCGGCAAACCCTTGGCGATCTGCGTGTGCGATCTAGCGCAGGAACTCGAGACGCCGGTCGATGTATTGATTTTGCAACATCCACAAGAACAAGACGTGGTGCTCGGCACTGTGCCCTTGCTCCTCGCATCACTGCCGCGTGCGGAAAAAGTCGTGGGCTTGTCATGGGGTTCGTTTGCCCACGCGCTTGGGCGTGAAGCGAATCCCGCAGATTGGGCCATTCTCTACCCGTCGTCTTTGAAGCGCGAGCTGACGCCGCAAGAACGTTCCCTTCCATCGCTATTTTTGGATCGCGCCGGCGAACCCATGGCAGCGAAGAAGATCAAAGGCATCATTGCGCTCGATGGCACCTGGTCGCAGGCGAAGACCATGTGGTGGCGCAATCCATGGATGCTCAAATTGTCGCGAGTACTCGTGAGCCCTAAGGAGCCGAGCATCTATGGCCGCATGCGCAAAGAGCCTCGGCGCGAATACGTATCTACACTCGAAGCGGTAGCGCTCACCTTGGATTCACTCGGCGCGGATCCCATCGTTTCCAGCACACTAAAGAAACAATTCCGCACCATGGTGCAGCGCGCGCGTGATCACGCCCAACTGTAAAAGTTGAAGATCTCATGGGTTCGTGGCTTCGATTTAGCTGGCGACTACTCGCTTTGGAGAGAACCCGTGCGCGTTCACTTGGCCTTCGCTCTCGTCTGCAGCTCCTTTGTTACCGCCTGCTCTACCGTGGTTTACGTGCCTCGGCTCACGCCGGGCGAGGTGAACCTTGCGGCCTACAAACGCATCGCAGTGGCAGGCGTCGCAGGGAAAGGCGGCAATCAGATGGTCGACGAGCTCACCACAGCGCTCGTCGGCACGCAGCAGTACGAAGTGCTCGATCGCAAGAACATCGAAGCCATCCTGAAGGAGCAGAACTTCGCAGTTTCGGGTCTGGTGAGCGACGAAACCGCGGTGTCCGTAGGCAACATGACGGGCGCACAAGCACTGCTGGTCGGCAATATTTCGCTCTACGAGTACAACGAGACGCTGACTCACTCCGATCGTGAATGCGAGCGCAACGGAAAGAAAACCAACTGCCGTGACTACACACGCAGCGCGTCCACGCTGGTGCAAACCACCTTCAAAGTGATGGATGCCAAAACCGGCACGGTGCTCGCAGCCAAGACGCTCGATGCAAGAACGGATCGCCGCGCCACGGATACAAACAAAGAGCCACCACCACTCAACGCACGCGATGAAACGCTCGCCATTTGCCGCAAGAACGTCGTCGACGACTTCATGAAGGTGATTGCACCGTACACAGTCAACGTGGCGGTTGAGCTGCGAGACGACAGTGATCTTCCCGAGCTCGAGACCGGTAACAACTACGCAAAACTCGGCAATTGGACGAGCGCGCTCGAGCAATACACGCTCGCCCAGCAGCGCATGGAGCGCACACCGGACACGAAGCCCAAGGTTCGCTCGAAAGTGTTCTATAACATTGGCATTGGTCTTGGGTACTCAGGCCGTTATGACGATGGTTTGAAAGAGCTCGAGAAAGCCTTTGCGCTCAACCCCGATGACGACATCAAGCGCGAGATCGACAAGATCAAACAGTTCAAGATTGACGACGCGCGTTTGGCTGAGCAACGTCGCGTCTCCTCCGGGTCCTAGGCAAGCGCTCACCCCACGTGCGTTTTCAGCGACGCGCCAAAACGGTTCTCCAAAATTTGCGTCACTTGCTCCATTGGTAGATCAGCCGGAGCTTCCTGCCCCATCAATTTGAGCCGCGACGCCGCTAGCAAGCGCATGAGAGGTTCGACGCGCGTAGCCCCCACACCAAGCCAGGTTCCCGCGGCATGCATGTCAGACGGTGCAAAAGCGCGAATGTTGACGCCAAGCCAAGAAATGGCGGTGACCATGCCACGGGCGATGGTTGCCCGCGTGACAACCGCCGTTTTGAATGACTTGGGCACGTCGCCAATCATCTTACGTTGCGATGGGTTGGGCCCAGCGCCATCGGTAAAGACCAGCAGCGAATCGAGCGAGCCATCGCCCGAGCCTTTGAGAAGCTCTGCGGGCGTATGCTTTCCACTCGTCAGCTCCGGGCGCGCGGTCTGAATGGCACAAGAGCATGGTCTTATCGATTCGCGTCCAAAGCAGTGTTTTTTCGTTCATTGGCTCACCTCGTGACTCCCAGGTGGGGAGGAAACTCAGGAGACAGCGAATTGTTGCACGCAAAGGGTCAGCTTCATGGCGGGAAGAGAGGAGCCAGAGGTTGTCAGAGCACGACGCAGCGCATAAAGCGCGCGAGCAAAGGGGAACGACATGGCCGACAGCTTGAAATTGGATGTGGTGCTACCAGTGAAACCAGCCGCGCTCTACGAGGCTTGGCTCGACAGTGAAACGCATGCCGCGTTCACCGAAGGCGGGCCTGCGGTGATTGAAGCCCGCGTCGGCGGCAAACACATGGCCTGGGATCGCTACATCACGGGCGAGCAGAAAGTGCTCGAACACGGAAAAAAGATCATTCAAACGTGGCGTACGACGGAGTTTCCAGCCGATGCGCCCGATTCACTGCTGACCGTGCTTTTTGAAGCCGAGGGAAGTGGAACGCTTCTCACCGTCATTCACGAGAACCTCCCGCAAGGTACGGCCGCGGCGTATCTCAAGGGGTGGGATGACTTCTACTTTCAACCCATGCTGAAGTTCTTCCAGCCAGCGAATATAAAGGCCCCAGCAAAAAAGAGCCTCGCGAAGAAGAAGACGGTGGCTGTGAAGAAGAAAACGAAAGCGGCCGCTGCTAAGAAGAAGAACAAGAGCGTCGCGAAGAAGAACGTTGCGAAGAAGAACGGGACCGCGAGCAAAAAGAAGAAGCGCCGCTAGCCACGCGCGTCACCCGGCCTCGCTGATTTTCAGTCTTTGTCCGCGGCGCTGTCAGCGGCATCACGCTCCGCTTTCTCATCTGCAGCGTCGAGCGTCCGTTTCACTTCCGCCTGATGGCTTCGATCGATCACCATCTCTCCCATGTTGCGGCGGGCTTCTTTGGTCGTGAGCTTCCCTTTGGCGAATTCAACGCAAATGAGACACATACACCTAGTCTAACGCGTCACGCCGCTACCGCAAGGCGCTCGCAATGAAGCGCTTGGCGACCGTGGTTTTGGGTACTTTTTTGTCGAACCAGACGCGCACGTCTTCGTCGAGACCCATCCCGAGCATGTAGTTGTAAACGGCTTTTTTCAGCCCTTCACCGAACAAGCTGTGGTCACCGCCCGTAGGATCTTCAAACGCGAGGTCATTGCGCGCAAAGGTGGGCGCTTCAACTTCGATCAATTTCACTTTGAAGGCCGCGGGGTCCTTGCCCACGGGCGAATGCGCGGTGGTGCTAAAGCGGTGCCAAAACGCGGAGTCCAAACACCCCTCGGCAAACAACTGACGCACCATCTCTAAACTATCGACCGTCTCTTGTTCGGTCTGCGTGGGAAAACCGTACATCAAGTAGGCATGCACCTTGATACCCGCGTTGCCGAACGCCTTGGTGACTCTGGCCACTTGTTCCACGGTCACGCCTTTTTGCATCATCTTGAGCAAACGATTGGACGCCACCTCGAGGCCGCCACTCACAGCAATGCAGCCGCTCTTTGCCAGCAGCTCGCACAACTCGGGGGTAAACGCTTTTTCGAAACGAATGTTCCCCCACCACGCCGCATCAACCCCGCGTTTGATCAGCGTAGTTGCCATACCTTTGAGGCCGGCCGGGGGCGCCGCTTCATCGACGAAGTGAAAACCGCGTGTGCCGGTTTCGGCGATCAACGCTTCCATGCGGTCCACAATCAAATCCGCGGCCACGGGATCGTAGTTACCAATGTAGTCGAGTGAGAGATCGCAAAACGAGCACTTCTTCCAATAGCAGCCGTGTGCAACCGTGAGTTTGTTCCAGCGCGTATCGCTCCACAGGCGGTGCATGGGATTCAGAAGGTCGATGATGCCGAGATAACGATCGAGCGGGAGCCCATCATAGGTAGGTGTGCCGCACAGCCGCAGCGGAATGTCGTGCTCCGCAGGTGACGAGTGAAGATCCAAAGACCCCACTCGCGTGCGAAGCAAACCCGTCGTCGCACGTTTTCCCGCAAAGTGTTCTAGTAAATTCAAAAACGGCCGCTCACCATCATCATAAGTGATGGCGTCGACGTACTCGAACACGCGCGTGTCACGCAGCTCACGAAGCTCTGTGTTGACGTACCCGCCGCCCCAAACGATTTTCGCCTGCGGTGCGAGCGAACGGATCCTCACGCCCATCCTCAGCGCGCCGAGCACGTTCCCTGGAAAGGGCAGCGACATACCAACGACATCGGGCGCGTGCGTTCGCAGCAACTCGTCCGTAACGTCGTCCAGCATCTGCGCGGTCAGCGGCGTTTCTTTCAGCGCACCCAGCAAGGGATCAAAGGTCGGCATGCTCGCCGCGAGTGACTCGCCATAACGCGAGAACTCGAAATGCGGATCGATGCCGTCGCGAATCGCGTCGGCAATGTCTTCTACGAACAAGCTCGCAAAATAGCGCGCGCGGTCATTGAGCCCGTTCGTTCCAAACGCCCAATCGAGATACTGTTCCTCGTGCCCACTCGGCCCAAGGTTGGCAAAACGAGGGCCTTCCACCAGGTACCGCCGTGAAGCGAGCCGGTGCGCCATGCTCTGATCACGCCCCTGCAAAAAGGCGATCACAGGCTCAATGTGCTGCGCCAAGGCGCCGGCGTGTTTCAGGAAGTGTTTGACGCTGGGCGACTCGCCACGCATCTGCGCCGCCAGCTTTACCAGGCCTTCGCGGCTAAGTAGGCGCAGCACCCACAGCAGGCCAGGGTCGCTTTGCGCCACCTGCACACCCTGCGTGCGCAAGAATCCCGTCAAATACGCCGTCGCGGGATAGGGCGTGTTCAATTGGGTCATCGGCGGTGTGAGCAGCAGGACTTTCATTTCGCTCTCTATGCGTATCACAAATGGGGAAACCTGCGCGCCCCCAGTCTCAGCAACGACGAACATCGAGTCAGTTGATTCGCCGCGAAAAAGTCAGTGCTGTTCATTGCTACATACAAGCTCGTTCAGCAGTTGCTGATCGCAAAGCGCGATTTGCTGCTGCCAAAAGAGCTGCGCCGACTCGATGGATTCGACGCCATACTGCTCGACGATATTGGCTATGTGCAGCAGACCCGCGACAAAATGGAAGTACTGTTCCCTTTCCTGTCGGAGCGCAACGAACGACGCCGCGAGATGATCACTTCAAATCTGGTCTTCTCTCAGTAGGACAAGATCTTCAAAGACACCATGACAACGGCCTGTGCCATTCACCATCGCGTTCACTTCGCGACAATTATCGAAATGACCGGAACCAGCTACCGCAATGACGCGGCCAAAGTCAGGCATGGAGCTGAGTGCCAGAGCCTGAAACTGGCGAAAGGAATCGATCAGCCGCAGCCGGTCGTCAGAATCGCTAGAGCCGGTTGCGTCTCAGTTGGCCGAGCACGAGCGTCCCGTCTTCGACCAAAAGCACCAGAGAATCCACCGCCCCTGCAGCGCCAAGGAGCGTCCAATCGATTTCGTAGCGAGCCCATCCCGCTTGAGGCGTTGGTTGGAGTTCGAGCTCGAAGGTCTCGCCGTTGATTTCTGCCAGGACTATCAGCCGATGAGGCACTCCGAGCGTCTCATCGGCGAAGCCGTCGAGTGACCAACGCTCTTTGTCCTTCAAATTCGTGTCAATGAAACCAAAGGGGCCGCCGCGTCGGTCGAACAACCTGTGCGAGCTCGACGCATTGGACGAACCGCACGCTTGTCCCAAGACGTTCCCTTGTTCAGCCAGGTAACTCGGGAGCCAAGGCGATGTGAATATGTTCGTGCTCGCCAGAGGTCGTGCGGAACAGCCGAGAGAGCCGCCGCTGCTCGGAGCCCAATTTGCCCAGTGCTCCCATTCGAAAACGCTGACGATTTGCTCATCGCTCGATGGACAGAAGTCCGTGCGTCCAAACGGATCGTTGTTCGCAAAAAAACCGAGTGGTCCAGCCGCGTCTTCTTCGTCGACCTCGCCGTCGAGGTCGTCATCGACACCATTGTTCGCACACTCAGGCAGACACGTTGCGTGGCAAGAGACGCTGCATTGTTGGGTGGCACCGCACACTTGCAAG